>CAYPFV010000021.1:0-31734 GCA_964410015.1 uncultured Bacteroidales bacterium | reverse complement strand
ATGGATGTTTCATCTGTTTATAATTTGATTAATTCGGTCAGATGGAGCTCGCCAACAGTCTGACTGCATGCTTTACATGCCGCGCATTATAATCATGTGCGTGTGTGTCAAAAACTTTGTCATGGCTCGGTTCATCTGTTTATAATTTGATTAAATAGGTCAGATGCCTGCCCCGTTCTTTTCTTACGGGGGAGCTCGCAAAACTCCGGTTTGGTGGTTTTTGCCATTTTGCGAAGTTATAATCACCCGCGTCTGTGTCAATGGTATTGTCATGGTTCGGTTCATCTGTAAAAAAAAATAATAAACCACTCTGTTCTGGCTCTCCGAAATTTGTTCTTCAAAGTTAATACAATGCTAAGTGAAAAAGTATTGGTTTGAAATTCAGTGTTTTTTTTCAATTAGTCTTAGGTTGAAACTTGTACAATAGAATTTTTTGATGGGACAATATTTGTATAAAAAAAAAGTCTTACCAGTTTGGTAAGACTTTTTTAACTCATAAATGAATCTATGCAACGCTGATAATGTTATGCCAGTTTTACATTGACTGCATTTAATCCTTTTTTGCCCTCTTTGAGGTCAAACGTAACTTCATCGTTTTCTCGAATTTCGTCGATCAAACCTGTTACATGTACGAAAAACTCTTTGTTTGTTCCGTCTTCTTTGATGAATCCAAATCCTTTGGTTTCATTGAAAAATTTAACTGTTCCGTTATTCATGATAAAATAAAATAAGTAAAAAAATAAAGTAATTCCTGACAAAGTTAATACAAATGTTGAGTTATGAAAGAAAATGTTAAATATTATTTTTTCATTAAACTTTTGTATTTCATGTTATACGGCATTGTTAAATAATCAATTACAGAAGAAGGGTTGGATTTTCATTCAGTGGATCTTAGTGACCGTCTTTACCAGTATGTACGTGGCCATGTTCAATTTCTTCTGAACTGGCATCACGTTTTTCAAGTACCTCACCTTTGAAGTGCAAATTGTGTCCGGCAAGTGGATGATTGAAATCCATTTTTACTGTTTCATCACCAATTTCAATGATTTTACCGTTCAAAGGTTTTCCTTCCTGGCTTTTCATAGGAACAACATTTCCAACATACAGCAGGTCAGATGCTTCTTTTCCATCGATTGTAAAAACACTTCTGGGAAGATTAACTATTGCATTGGGGTCTGTTTGCCCGTAAGCATTTTCTACATCTATAAGAAATTCAAAAGATTCTCCTGGTGCCAGTTCAACAACTTGATTTTCAAATTCGGGAATCAAACTTCCGGTACCGAAAAGAAATTCTGCTGGATTTTCTTTGTTTGCTACTTCTATTACTTCTCCTTCTGGACTTCCTGAGCGTAATTCATAAGACAGTGAAATAACTTTTGGTGTGCTCATAAATACTGTTATATTTAATTAGTAAAAAATTTAGGGGCAATTTTTCCTATATTACCATAAGAAAATGCCCCTTTTATTATATCATTAAATGCGAAGGTATTACAAAAAAAATAAAGATGCAAATTTTCAAAGTTAAACCTACTTAAGTTTTTTTAATTCCTAAACCTGCTGTAATCCTGTCGAGTATGATTGCTAAGATTACAACTACAAGACCTGCTTCGAAACCTTGCCCAACCTGGAGTCTTTGAATACCCCGCAGTACATTTTCTCCCAAACCACCGGCACCAATCATGGCTGCGATTACCACCATCGACAATCCGAGCATGATAGACTGGTTAAGTCCTGCCAGAATTGTAGGTCGTGCCACGGGAATCTGCACTTTGATCAGTTTCTCCATTGCTGATGCTCCAAAGGCATCAGATGCTTCTATAAGTTCTTTGGGAACCTGGCGTATACCCAGATTGGTCAGCCGGATTAAAGGGGGCAGGGCAAATACAAACGTTGCCACAACACCTGGTACCAATCCCAAACCAAAGAACATAACAGCAGGTATTAAATACACAAATGCCGGCATAGTTTGCATAAAGTCCAGTATAGGACGTATAACCGAATCAAAACGGTCGCTTCTGGCCGACCATATACCAATGGGTAAACCCACCAGTACTACCAAAAATTCAGCGGTTAAGACCAGGGCAAGCGTTTCTACGAATGCCTCCCACATTCCAATATTTTCTGTGATGAATAAGCCTATGAATGGTATAAGACTGTTTTTCCAGCCTGCCATGTACCAGGTAAGACCTGAAATCATAAAAATAAGGATGACCGGATGGATGAATAATATGCCATCCCTGAGGTTGTCAACCAGGAAATATATAAATGCACTGAAACCCTCAAAAACAATACCCAACTTGTCTTCGAGGTATTCTACCGCCTGGGTTACTATTTCATCAATGGGTAGTTTATATGGAAACATATTTTTTTAATTTGAAATGGATATTTTGGTAAAATAAGAATAAGTAAAAGATATTTGCTCATTGTGATTGATCTCCATTGCCAGGTTGGTATGATTCTGATAATGCTGCAATAAGCGCACCTTTTACAATAACCCCTTTTAATCGTTTTGAATCATCTGTTACGGCAAAGGGACCAAATTGATGATCGGTGTAAAGGTTGATTAGTTCGTTTAGTGGTAAATCTTCATTTACTGTTGCTGCTTTATGCAATAATTTATCGTCAAAGGGAATGTTTTCTTTTTCTTTGTTTTCTGCAATATAATCTGCCAGTTCTTTTGCCCTGATATATCCTTTTACATGACGACTGGTATCAGCCATGAGGATTCCCGTTAGACCCTTCTTCCTTATTTTTCGCAGAATGGTTCGTGGCCCGTCTGAAGGAAAGGCTGTGTCTTCAACGGGTTGCATGATCGTTCCGGCTGTGAGAATAGCGCTACGGTTCATGTCTTCAACAAAAGCTTTGACGTAATCATTGGCTGGTTTAGAAATGATCTCTTCTGCTGTTCCTGTCTGAACTATTTTTCCATCTTTCATGATGGCAATTTTATTTCCTAGTCTAAAAGCTTCATCAAGATCGTGTGTAACAAAAACAATGGTTTTTTGCATCCTTTCCTGAAGTTCTAACAGTTCGTCCTGCATCTGTCTTCTTATGAGGGGGTCAAGAGCACTGAAAGCCTCATCCATAAGCAAAATGTCTGCATCAACCGCAAGGCCACGTGCTAATCCAACTCTTTGCTGCATACCCCCCGACAATTCGGCAGGATAGCTTTTTTCGTTTCCTTTCAATCCTACTACCTTAATCACTTCTTTGGCTTTGTCTCTACGTTTGGTTTTCTCTACTCCCTGCAATTCCAAACCAAATTCAACATTTTCTAATACCGTTCGATGAGGCAGAATGGCAAAGTTTTGAAAAACCATACCACAAAAATGTTTTTTTCTGAATTCTCTCAACTCTTTTTTGCTAAGTTTTGTGATATCGGTACCATCAATGATAATCTGTCCTTCGGTAGGTTCATGCAACCGATTCAATAAGCGGAGCAATGTCGATTTTCCACTTCCGGATAATCCCATTAGTACGAAAATCTCGCTGCTGTTTACTTCCATTGAAACACGATCTACACCTACCATTTGGTTCATCTCTTTCAGTATGTTTTCTTTGCTTTCCCCATTTTTTAAAGCATCAAGGGCTTTATGGGTTGATTTTCCGAAAATCTTGGTCAGGTTTCTAACCTTTATTTTTTCTCTCATTAGTTCTCAGATGAATTGTGGATTTGATGTTATTATTATAATCCTATTAATTTTTTTAAAGAAAAGAAAACCGGAAAGTATAGCACATCTTTGTTATACTATCCGGTTTTGCTTCATTTATTTTAAGGTATCCATTGGGAAACTTTATCCGGATTTTCTGCGATCCACTCTCTGGCTGCGTCATAGGGTTCCATGCCGTTTTGAATCATCATCATTACCTCTGCCATATCCTCGGGTGTCCAGAAAAAATTATCCAAAAACTTGTATACATCGGGTGCTTTTTCTTCCAATTCAGGAGTTACAATGGTGGAGATGTGTTCTTCCTCGCCTAATACTCCTCTGGGATCGTCAAGATATTTCAGATCATGGGCTGCAAACTTCCAGTGTGGAGTCCATCCGGTAACTACAATCCACTCTTCGCGCTCAATGGCTCTTTCAAGTGCCGCTGTCATTGCAGCGTCCGATCCTGAAACCAGCGTATAATTTTCAAGGTCGTATTCTTCCAATACATTTTCACTGGCGGCCATCAATCCGGCTCCAGGATCTATACCGATGACCTCACCATCGAATTCGTCAACATAATCGGGTAGTTCCTCAATGCTGTTAATGGTAACGTATTCGGGTACTACCCAACCCAGTTTTGCGCCTTCAAGATTCGGACCGAGATTGACTATATCCTCTTCGGTTTCTGCCAGGTATGCCTCGTGTGTTACAGGAAGCCAGGCTGCAACAATGGCATCAAAGTCGCCACGTCCGATACCCATCCACATAGGACCGGCATCAACAGAGGTAAGATTTACATCATGCCCGAGGCTGTCTTCAATGAGCGCTGCAACAACATGTGTTGAGGCAATTTCAGAATCCCATAGTACATAACCAATTTCAATTTCTGTGACTTGTTGTTGTGTTGTTTGGTTACATGCATTAAACAGGATGGATATAAAAGGTACCATCATAATGAATGCAAGCATTTTAAAAGTTTTTGATCGTTTCATAATGTTTGTTTTTAGTGAAATAAATAATGAATTGATTTCCCATTATGGGTATTACAGGATTAAAAATAATAACCAATATTGATATTAAAACGGAGGTTCCAGTCCATTTCATCAACGGGCACTGGTTGTCCTACTTTAGTATCGTCAATAAAAAATCCGTCATCTTCAGAACTGCTATAAAGATGGCCTGTGCCCATACCTGTGCCGAAAGCATCGGTTAGCCAGGGATGGTTTTTTCCCATTGCAAAATCTACATATGTATAAATAGCGCCTGCCGAGATCAGAAAGCCGGGTACGAGCATGTGCGTGGGTTCGAAGTCGTACATGTTACCATCTTCTGCTTCAATTTGACCATCTTTGGTCATCAGGGAATAATCAACATAAGGTTGAACACTGCTGATGGGTCCAAAATCAACCGGAATGCTATAGGCTAATCCGGCTGTGAGAATATTTCCTCTTGCTGCAACACCATCTCCATAATAAGGATCCCCGTATGCACCTACCTGAACTCTGTCCATGATATCACCATCATCATCGCGTGCTTTGAAGTCATAATTGGTGAACTGAAGGATGAGATTAAAATTGGAAAAGTTGGAGTTGATATGACCGGCAACAGCATGTCCATAATCGATATCATCAAGTACACTGTTGTAAAGTCCCTGCAACTGTCCGGAGAAACCTAGCTCTGTGCCTTCCAGTATCTCGTAGGAAGCTCTGAGGTTGAACTGGTTCATCTCTCTGATAGATCCACCTAAACCGGGAATAACGTTGTATGAATACGTTCCTGCGCCAGGACCGCCGAAAGATGCGCTTCCATAAGCAGGACCCGCTGGTTCTTGCTGGCGGAAATAAGCAAGCATAAGATTTAACTTTTCTGATGGATTGATGGTGAATTTCACACCCATATCATAATCATCTTCCAGACCCAGATAGTAGGGCGTTAAAAACCACCAACTATGCGAATTGTATGTAAGATTACCAAAGGGAACCTGTGTTACACCCAATTGCATATTGAGTTGATCGCTAAAATCATAACCCAAAAATCCGTGATGGATAAAGTGAGTATTGAAGGTAGGATAAAATCTGTACTCAAAATCAATAACCACATCACTGTAACTACCTTTGAAATTAACACGCCATGTATCCATTGTTGCGTAATTGTCGGTAGGGTTGTTATCACTCTCAAAGTGATGACTGGCAACGTTGAACCTTAATGCACCACCAACATTCAGATAGTCTTCATTTTCTTCTTCCTGGGCTGATGCAGGTAAATAGGTTAACAAATAAAAACACAAACTAATTAATAATTTACTTTTAATAGTAAAATAATTCATAATGATTTTTTTGGTTAATAAATGAAATAAATAGAAATAAGTATATAAAGCAGAATAAGAGTTACGGATTTACAATAAGTCTTTATCCCTGGGAAGAATCCTTCTCAGATATATAAATTAAAAGTGATATGAAAAGATGGGTATTACGGAAAGAAAAAAAAGTTGCAGATATTGCTCAATAAAAACTTTTTATTGCAGGGAATCTGGAATGTAAATAAGCAAAACTCTGATAATGAAAGGTTAAGCATGATTTTTTTGTTTATTCATCAGCAAAGATATAAAAATGTTTTTATAATCAATTGTTTTAACCGTTATTTTAAAATGAAGCTTGCCATACATTTGATTATAAAATGTTATTAACATAAGCAATAGTTTTAAAAAATGTTTTCTTTCATGGAGAAAAAAAATGTAACAAAGTTTATTTGTACCAGATACGACTGAAAAACTGAAATTTCTTTGCTTCCTGGTGCGTCTTATCCTGACTTTTATTGTTTTACAACCATGGGATGTGTGATTTTCCGGCAAAATTCAGATTAACTGTAAGATCAGAAAAATAGGAATTTATATTTATTTGATTCTTTTTCAATCATGATTTTTTTATTGGTTTCTTTCTTATATCCATTTTACTGAAAATCTTTATTGCGAAATCAACTCACTTTTCCTCAAAGTTTGAAAAAAATCTTACTTAATTTCAACATATACTCGTTGTTTAGCATTAATATTAGTATATGCCCTCTGTTTTTCTTTCGGGAATAGTTAAAAAAATATCTTTTCGTTTTGTCAGCGAAAAAAAAATCAATTATCACACCTGCTGTATCAACTGTTGTTATTAAAAAAATCAATACTTCTCTAAAACGAGATCATTTACTATTATTCACGGGGTTTACGAAGATTTCTAATAAATCTATCAGACAAGCTAGCAACCTCTTTGTTTTCAAATCTGCAGAATGGATTTGTGAGTTTTCTTCTCAAAAAGTATCATATTTATATATTGCTTGAAAATATAAAAAAATAAATCTATATTATATTAATCCAAATTATGTATAAGTCTCATGCAACAAAAACAGGATCAGGGTTATTTAGTTTCGAAGAAAAGATTTTTTGATGTTGATAACTGGGTTTTTTGGCCATCAACGGTATTAATAATATTTTTTATAGGAGTGACCCTAATCATAGGGGAACCTATGAGTAAAGTATTTACTAATGTTCAGGATCGTATCTCAGAATATGGTGGATGGTTTTTTATTCTGGCGGTCAATTTTTTTCTGATTTTTTCTTTGGTTATTGCATTTGGTAAATTTGGAAATATTCGCTTAGGAGGGTATAATTCGAAGCCTGAATTTAGGCAAGGGGCATGGTTTTCCATGTTGTTTAGCGCCGGAATGGGAATCGGAATTTTATTCTGGAGTGTAGGAGAACCGGTGCTTCATTATGTAAATCCTCCGCAGGGCGAAGGAAATTCGATTGCCTCTGCTTCAAATTCCATGCAACTTACCTTTTTACATTGGGGATTTCATGCCTGGGGTATTTACGCATTGGTAGGATTGTCATTGGCTTTTTTCACCTTCAATAAAAAACTTCCTCTTACTATAAGTTCAGTTTTCTACCCTCTTTTAGGTGAAAAAGTACATGGAAAGTTTGGAAAGATCATCAATGTATTGGCTGTAGTTGCTACCTTGTTTGGGCTTGCTACATCGCTTGGTTTGGGAGTTAAGCAGGTGAGTGCCGGATTGAATCATTTATTTGGGTTTACAGACTCGGTAAATCTGCAGGTTTTGCTCATTGCACTTATAACTTTAGCTGCCACCGGTTCAGTTGTGGCAGGGTTGAGCGCAGGGGTAAAGCGGCTAAGTCAGATAAATATTATCATTGCTGCATTCTTTCTTTTCTTTATGATTATTGCAGGCCCCACATTGTTTATATTTAGTTCTTATGTGCAGAACTTAGGGGGGTATCTTCAAAACTTTTTCCAACTAAGTTTTTGGACAGAAACCTATGCGCAATCTGACTGGCAAAAAAGCTGGACGGTATTTTACTGGGCATGGTGGATCAGCTGGTCTCCTTTTGTGGGTATGTTTATTGCCCGGATATCGAGGGGCAGAACAGTTCGGGAATTTTTATTCGGGGTTCTGATTGTCCCAACCATCATCACTTTTTTATGGTTGTCGGCTTTTGGTGGTTCTGCATTGTTTCTCGAAATTAATGGATTAGCAGATATCGCTTCTGCAGTGCAGTCTAATGTTGCCACTTCACTATATGAATTACTTTCACAATTTCCCTTAAGTGCTTTAACTTCTGTTATTGCTATTGTGTTAGTAACCAGTTTTTTTATTACATCCAGCGACTCTGGTTCGTTGGTTGTCGACAGTCTTACTGCGGGTGGAAAACTTGACGCACCAGTAGCACAACGCATTTTCTGGGCTCTTGCCGAAGGAGGTATTGCAGTAGTTTTGTTGATTGGAGGCGGATTAGGGGCTTTGCAAACAGCAGCTATTTCTACCGGTTTGCCCTTTGCAGCTATTTTGATGGTGATGGCTTATAGTCTTACTAAAGGTTTGGGACAGGAGTATATCAAAGATATGAAACGGGAAAAAGAAAAAGAAAAAAAATCTTATCAGGATATAGTCAAAGAAGTTATTACAAAACGCGATAAAAAAACACAAAAATAATTGATTATGAAATTTAAGTTCGAAAATATATTGATTTGCCTGGACCTGACAGAAATGGACGATTCTCTTATCAGATATGCAAATTATATAGCAAAGCAATTTCATCCAAAGATTATCACTTTTATTCACGTAATGGATGCATATGAAATCCCTGAGGAATTAGCTGATTCTTTCGATGGCAATCACAGACCTCTGGATATAATGATCAGGGAAGAGATTGAAGATAAAATAAAAGATAATTATGAGAATGATCAAAATCCCCAACCTCATATTGTCCTTGAAAGTGGACTTACCGCAGAAAAAATCATTCATTTTGCCAAAAATAATGCAGTAGATATTACTATTATGGGTAAAAAAATTGGATTTGAAGGTAAAGGTGGAGTGGCCAAAAACATTATTGGTTTAATTCCTTCTTCGGTTTTACTGATCAGTGAAACTACTCAACATAAATTTGAAAAAATACTGATTCGAACCAATTTTGCAGAACCTTCCGCTGTGGCTTACATCATGGGCAGTGAAATTTCGCAATATACGGGGGCAAAACTGGAATTTCATAATGTTTATAAATTACCTTTTCATTATTTCCCCGAACAGTCTCCCCAGGCAATACTTAAAATAAGAAAGCAATTGCAACCCTACATGAAAAAGAAGTTTGCCAAGTTTTTAAAAAAATACAAACTTCCCGATGAAATCCCTTTCAGTTTTTCTGTTGATGTGAAAGGCAATGAAGCACAATCACTTTATAATTATGCTATTCGTAATTCTATCGATCTGGTAATTACCGGAACCAAACTCAAATCTCAACTGGCAAATATTATTATGGACAGCACATCTGAAAAACTTGCCGGAGTTGAAAAAAATATACCCGTTATGATTGTGAAAGACATAAGCCAATCCATAGGTTTTTTGAAAGCATTGTTTAAATAAAAAATACCGGTTATGAAGAAAATGAAAATTTATTTACAAGTTATTACCTTGTTTTTGTTCTCTTGTTCAGGAACGACAAATCAAGAAGAGCAAAACGATGAAACCCCTGAAATGCTGATGCTTTACACAGATTGGACAGAAAGTATTGCCTTGACACATCTGGCAAAATTTCTCCTTGAACGTGATCTTGATATTGAAGTAACCCTTAAACTCACCGATATAGAAACCATTTTCAATGATATTGCTGCAGGGGATGCGGATGTTTTTGTTGATGCATGGTTGCCTTCTACACACAGCAGGTATTTCGCAAAATACCAGGGCTCTGTTGTTGATTTAGGATATAATTATCTTGAGGCACGCACAGGTCTGGTTGTTCCGGATTATATGGATGTGGAAAGTATTGAGGACCTTAAAAATCACTACACCGGCCCCATTATTGGCATTGATACTACCGCGGGAATTATGCGAAATGCAAACAGAGTAATCAGTTTTTATAATCTGGAAAATGAACTTATCATTTCTTCAGATCTGGAAATGTCAACCAAACTCGAACATGCAGTAAACAGACGTGAAGATATTGTGATTACCGGATGGAAACCTCACTGGATTTTTCACCGGTTTGATCTTAAATACCTCCGCGACCCCAAAAGTGTTTTCAATCAAAGTGAACGCATACATACCATTGCCAGAATAGGATTTGATGAAGATCATCCAGATGCAACAGAGTTCTTACAAAGAATGATACTTACTGAAAAACAGATCAATTCTTTGTTGTTTCAAATGAAACTTCAACCTGACCCACTTGTGGCGATAGAAAACTGGGTAGAGGAAAATGAGATCGTGGTTAACAAATGGACACGAGGATTAGGACCTGAAAGAGAAAAGGTAATGTAATGTAATTTGATCTGAAGATGGATGTTCTTCCGTAACCTTAAAATTAAATTCTTAAAGACAAGAAGAAACATGGATAGTGTTTTGAAAATCAAATATATAAGGTGTATAACTTAAGGTTTGAAATGATTTTGTGACGGTTGGATAATTTGTTTGAAAATATTCTTCGATTCTTCTTGGTTGTGAAGGTTAAAAATTCTATCTTTGCACTCCTGAAAAAAACCATTAAAATATATTTACAAAATGGCAAAGAAAAGCAAAGAAGCAAGAGTGCAGGTTATTCTGGAATGTACTGAACATAAGACAACCGGATTGCCCGGAACTTCCAGATACATCACCACAAAAAATAAAAAAAATACCACTGATAGGCTTGAGTTGAAAAAATACAATCCTATTTTAAGAAAAATGACTGTTCACAGAGAAATTAAATAATTGAATTATGGCAAAGAAAGTTGTAGCAACACTGAAAACCGATACCGGAAAAGGTTTTGCAAAAGTGATAAAAATGGATAAATCGCCCAAAACCGGAGCCTATACATTTAAAGAAGATATAATTGCCGCTGATAAAGTAAAAGAATTTTTTGCGAAAAAATAATTTCCTTTAACATTATGTACTTCTACCGGTTTTAAGCAGAAAACACTATTTTTTTCTGGTACAAACAAAAGGCTTTAGATATTTTCAAACTCTGAAGCCTTTTTTTATTATTTTTGTTGAAAGGTTTGATATTTAAGGTTAAACACATCATTACATTTTGTCGCTATGGGCTTATTTGATATATTTTCCAAGAATAAAGAAGAAAAATTAGAACAGGGATTATCCAAAACCCGCAATACATTTTTTTCTCGTTTGGGTAAAGCTATTATTGGTAAATCGGTTGTAGATGCCGAAGTGTTGGATAACCTTGAGGAAGTACTGATTACCTCTGATGTGGGAGTAAGTACCAGCATACGAATAATTGAAAGAATTGAATCCAGGGTTGCTAAAGATAAATATATGGGAACCAGTGAATTGGATGATATACTCAGGCAAGAGATATCTGCTTTGCTGGCAGAAAATAAATCGACAACTTTTGAAGGTAACATCATTCAGCAAGCGCAAGGACCTTATGTTATGATGGTAGTGGGTGTTAATGGGGTGGGAAAAACAACCACGATTGGAAAACTGGCACACAAATTTAAACAAGCTGGGAAGTCTGTGGTACTGGGAGCTGCTGATACCTTCAGGGCGGCAGCTGTAGATCAACTCATAATATGGTCGGAAAGAGCCAAGGTACCAATCGTAAAACAAGCAATGGGCGCCGACCCGGCATCAGTTGCTTTCGAAACAGTTTCTTATGCGCTGCAACATCAAACTGATGTAGCCATCATTGATACCGCCGGAAGATTGCATAACAAAGTTAACCTGATGAACGAACTCTCCAAAATTAAAAGAGTGATGCAAAAACATATTCCTGATGCGCCCCATGAAATTTTGCTGGTGCTGGATGGGTCTACCGGACAAAATGCTTTTGAGCAGGCAAAACAATTTACTGCTGCCACTGAGGTCAACGCACTTGCTATTACCAAACTTGATGGTACTGCCAAAGGAGGCGTCGTTATTGGTGTTAGTGATCAGTTTAAAATTCCGGTTAAATACATTGGTGTTGGTGAAGGATTAGATGATCTTCAGATTTTTGACAGAGACGCCTTTGTAAAAACGCTCTTTCAGAAATAAAGAATTATTTATATGAACCCCGAAAAGCAGAAACACCTCAATATTATCACCCTGGGATGTTCTAAAAACCTTGTTGATTCTGAGAAAATCGCCGGAAAATTAATTCCTGGCCAATTCAAAATCACCCATAATGCCAAAGGACTTTCTGATGTGGTCATCATCAATACATGTGGATTTATTCATGATGCAAAAGAAGAATCTGTCGACACTATTCTTCATTACCTGGAAGGGAAAAAAAGAGGACTGGTGGATCAAGTGATTGTTACCGGATGTCTTGCTGAAAGATATAAAGAAGAACTTCAGAAGGAAATACCCGAAACTGATGCCTGGTTTGGGGTGCACAATGCAAACGAAATTTTCTCATTTCTCAGGGCAAAATATAACCCCGATGATCATTTACGGCATTTAAGTACTCCTGATCATTATGCTTATTTGAAAATTTCGGAAGGTTGCGACAGAACCTGTTCATTTTGTGCTATTCCTCTCATACGTGGGAAATATCATTCACAATCTGTTTCGAAAATCACAAAAGAAGCGAATCTTCTTGCAAAAACGGGTGTTAAAGAACTCATGCTCATAGCACAGGATTTGAGCTATTATGGATACGATCTTAGGAAAAAGGGACTTTTGGTTGAACTTCTGAATCGTTTATTAACCATCGAGCAACTAAAATGGATAAGGTTGCACTATGCTTATCCTGATCATTTTCCAATGCAGATTTTGGATATAATGAACCAAACAGACAGGGTTTGCCGATACCTGGATATGCCTCTTCAACATATCAGTGATAGCATCCTTAAGGCTATGAGAAGAGGGGCAACAGCAAAAGAAATTTATAAACTCATTGATACAATTCGTACAAAAGTACCTGATATTGCTCTCAGGAGTACTCTTATGGTGGGATTTCCGGGTGAAACCAAACAGCATTTTGATGAACTTTTAAAATTTGTACGAGAGGTTCAATTCGACAGGTTGGGGGTTTTTACCTACTCTGCAGAACAAGGTACAAGAGCCTACAGCATGAAGGAAACTGTTTCTGAACAAGAAAAACAGGATCGTGCTGATCAAATCATGGAAGAACAACAAAATATTTCTCTTGAACTGAACCAGAAAAAGATCGGACTTACCATGAAGGTTTTAATAGATGAGAAATACAACAACTACTATCATGGAAGAACCCAATACGATTCACCGGAAGTAGATAATGAGGTTTTGATTCCGGCAGACAAATTTGATCTTACACCAGGGATGTTTTACAAGGCCAGGATTCTTTCTGCTTCCGAGTTTGACTTATATGCTGATATAACAGAAAGCTGTTGAATAACAAGAAATAAAATTGTTTGAAAAACAAAAAGGCAGAGAAACTTTCTCTGCCTTTTTGTGTGAACCTGTATGGTGTGCATAGAATTTTAATACTCCATTGAAGCATAGCGCTTATAGGTATTGTAGCGCCATTTGGCATTCTCCTCGGCTGCATTGAACAATTCAGTAGCTTCTCTGGGGAAAGCTTTTTTCAAAGAACTGTATCTTACCTCAGAGGCAAGGAATTCCTGGAATTTTTGCCAATCAGGTTCTTTGGAATCTAATATGAAAGGATTTTTGCCTTGTTGTTCTAAAGCAGGATTATAACGATACATTTGCCAGTAACCTGCTTCTACGGCATATTTAATCTGGAGTTGACTGTTACCCATTCCATTTTTCAGACCATGATTGATACAAGGTGAATAGGCAATGATTACCGATGGTCCGGGATAGGCTTCCGCTTCTCTTAAGGCTTTGAGGAACTGATTCTGATTGGCACCCATTGCAACCTGCGCAACGTAAACATATCCGTATGTCATCGCCATCAGTCCCAGGTCTTTTTTACGAACACGCTTACCGGAAGCAGCAAACTTGGCAATTGCACCAACCGGTGTAGATTTTGATGCCTGACCGCCCGTATTGGAGTAAACTTCAGTGTCCATCACTAACAAATTAACATCTTCACCCGAAGCAATTACATGGTCTAATCCTCCGTAACCGATATCGTAAGCCCATCCGTCTCCACCAAAAATCCAAACAGATTTTTTGGTCAGGTATTGTTTCAGGGCAAGAATATCTTTTGCTAACTGGTTGTTTTCATTTTTCAAAACTTCCACAACTTTTTCCGAAGCCTCTTTTGACTTGTCTGTATCATCTTTGGTATCCAGCCATCCTTTAAATGCTTCTTTGGTCTCAGGTTTCATGTCATCGGCTTCCATGCCAACTTCCATCATTCTGGCCAAGCGCTCACGAATTTTGTTTACGCCGGTTGCCATACCGAACCCATATTCAGCATTGTCTTCAAAGAGAGAGTTTGCCCAGGCAGGACCATGTCCGTCCTGATTAATGGTATAAGGAGTAGCGGGTGCGGAACCACCATAGATGGAGGAGCAACCAGTAGCGTTGGCAATCATCATACGATCTCCGTAAAGTTGTGTGATGAGTTTGATATAGGGTGTTTCACCACAACCTGCACAAGCACCGCTGAACTCAAATAATGGTTGTGCAAATTGACTGTTTTTTACCGATTGCTTTTTATCCAGTAGCGTATCCTTGTAAGTAACATTTTTAATGATCTTGTCCCAACGTTCATTTTCATGCATCTGCGATTCAAGGGTTTCCATAATTAGCGCCTTGCTTGGTGCGGGGCATACCTCTACGCAGTTTCCACAACCTGTGCAGTCGAGCGGGCTAACCTGCATCCGGTATTTTAAGCCTTTCAGCGATTTGCCTTTCGCATCCTGAACGGGCATGTCTTCTCCTACAATCTGCATCTCTTCCTCGGTCAGTAAAAACGGACGAATACAGGCGTGTGGACATACATAAGCACACTGGTTGCACTGAATGCAATGTTCTTCCTGCCATTCCGGAACGTGAACGGCAATACCTCGTTTTTCATAAGCAGTGGTTCCGGCAGGGAAAGTACCATCTTCACGATCAAGAAAAGCACTTACAGGCAAGTCATCACCTTTGAGCGAATTGATTGGAAAAACAATGTTTTTGATAAAATCGGGCAGATCATCATGTTTATTTTCAGGTTTTACATCAATCTTATTCCATTCCTCCGGAATTTCAATTTTTGTAACTTCTCCACCTTTATCAACGGCGGCATTGTTCATGTTTACAATCTCTTCGCCCTTCATACCATACGATTTCATAATGGCATTTTTCATTTCATGTACCGCCTGATCATAAGGAATTACTTCGGTAACTTTAAAAAATGCAGATTGCATGATCGTATTGGTGCGATTTCCCAAACCAATTTCTTCAGCAATAGCAGTAGCATTGATGGTGTAAAACTGAATATTATTTTCTGCCATGTATTTTTTCATATGGTCGGGCAGATGGTTTTTGGTCTCTTCTTCATTCCAGATCGAATTAAGAAGGAAAATACCACCTTTTTTCAGCCCTTTAAGCATATCATATTTGTTAAGATAGGCGGGAACATGGCAAGCAACAAAATCTGCTGAGTTTACAAGGTAGGGTGAACGAATTGGTGAATCGCCAAAACGAAGGTGTGAAATGGTGATACCTCCTGATTTTTTTGAATCGTAACTGAAATAACCCTGGGCAAATTTATCTGTGGAGTCTCCGATAATCTTAATGGAGTTTTTATTGGCACCTACTGTACCATCTGAACCTAATCCGTAAAATTTAGCGGCATAATTGCCTTCGGGCGATACATCAACCTCTTCGCCAAGTGGTAAAGATTTGAATGTAACATCATCATTGATCCCTACCGTAAACTGGTTTTTGGGCTCGTTGAGTTTACTGTTTTCAAAAACAGCGATCATATGTCTGGGAGTGGTATCTTTTGAACTTAACCCATAACGACCACCATAAACTTCGGGTGCATCTTTTTTACCATAGAATATTTCCCTGATGTCCAGATATAGTGGATCACCATTGGCACCAGGTTCTTTGGTGCGGTCTAAAGCTGTAATTCTTTTGGTGGTTTTGGGCAATACTTTTGTAAAATATTTTGCAGAAAAAGGGCGGTAAAGGTGTACGCTTACCAATCCTACTTTTTCTCCTTTTTGCAGTAAGTAATCTATAGTTTCTTTCAGGGTTTCTGTGACCGAACCCATGGCTACCACTACATGCTCGGCATCATTGGCACCATAGTAAGTGAATGGATGATATTGGCGACCTGTAATTTTTGATATTTGCTGCATGTAATCTTCCACTGTGTCGGGTACTACTTCATAAAACCGGTTAGCGGCTTCTCTTGACTGGAAGTAAATATCCGGATTTTGTGCTGTGCCTCTGGTTACCGGGTGTTCTGGGTTAAGGGCTCGGTTTCTGAATTGCTGCAGAGCATCCCAGTCAAGTAGTTCTTTCAGGGTATCCTGATCGGCAGCTTCTACTTTCTGTATCTCATGAGAAGTGCGGAATCCATCAAAAAAATGCAGAAAAGGTATTCTCGTTTTGATGGCAGCAAGGTGTGCAATGGGTGCAATATCCATAATTTCCTGCACACTGCCTGTTGCCAACATGGCAAAACCTGTTTGGCGGGTACTCATCACATCAGAGTGATCACCAAAGATTGATAAAGCCTGTGCTGCAAGACTTCTGGCAGATACATGAAATACACCCGGAAGCAATTCACCAGATATTTTATACATGTTTGGAATCATAAGCAATAATCCCTGCGATGCAGTATAAGTACTTGTTAGTGCGCCCGCCTGTAAAGAACCATGAACGGCTCCCGCTGCACCCGCTTCAGATTGCATCTCTACCAGTTTTACTTCTTCCCCGAAAATATTCTTTCTGCCTTTAGATGCCCACTCGTCTACATTCTCTGCCATATTGGAAGAGGGGGTAATGGGGTAAATGGCAGCTACCTCGCTAAACATGTAAGCCACATGTGAAGCCGCGTGATTACCATCACATGTAATAAAATTTTTCTTTTTTGTCATAATTGTTTAATTTAAAAACAGTCTTATTTAAAGGTATGTATTTGTGATAACCTTTTGCTATTTCACGCGGCAAAATTACTTAATTTTAATGATAATTCTCAGGCATATACGCTATTTATAACGATTTTACGTAAGCAAAATACGAGAGTTGTTAATTAATGCACAATATAACTGTGGCAGATATCAAGAGTGATCGAACAAATGAATTGATGATTACTCTCCAACAGTGATTATTGTAAAGGTATGGTGCGAATGATGGTAGAAGAAAAACATTTTTTCATGGGAAAAATCAGCAAATTCATGATGTTTTTTTGTCAAAGAAGCAGATGGGTGTCATTAGGTAACACGACATAAAAATCAAAAACTGCTTTCTGACCAGCTCCATCTGACCGGATTAATCAAATTATAAACAGATAAAATTAACGGTCTTTAAATTCAGATATCTTTCCACGGTTTGGCTTGTTGGTTTGTTCATCAAAAATATTCACAAAATGATTCTCCATAATTTTCATTCTCATTATTGTCAGGATAGTAAAAGCTCAGTGCAGAATCCTGTGATTGATAGATTCTCAAAGTTGGGTTTAGCGGCGGATTATTTACACTGAATTTACAAAATCTGAATCTTTCTGTAAAAGATTTTTTCTTTTGTAATGATTTTTACAATCAATATTCCTTCCTGAAAATGATTTGCAGGAATAGAGGTCTGCATTGTTGATACCGGATTCTTCTCATAAACTAATTTTCCTGATACATCTGAAATGGAGATTGACACAATTTCAGCACCTGATTTTATATGCAGGTTGTTTTTAACCGGATTGGGGTAGATTGAAAGTTGACTTTTATGGGTATGCACAGGTACTGCAGTGGAAGTTTCGAATTGTGCAGTAATTGTGATATCTTCATCCGGCATAAGAAATTCATAAGATGAGAGTGTGGAAATAATCAACCCGTCTAATGACCAATTTTTGAAGATAAAATCATTATTTGCCTGTGCTGTAAGATTAGCGTTATTTCCGGCTTCAAAAAAACCGTCGCCAGACACTGAACCTGCCTCCGGGGGATCGATAACAACTGACAGTTCGTAAACTTTTATATTTGCTTCTAAATTTAAAACCAACTCCGGATTGTTTTCATCATTGGTCGAGAAAGTAAGGTTTGCTTCAAATTCACCGGTTTGATTGCTGTAAAATGTAATATCTATTTCTTTGGAAGAATATGGAGCAATAATCATTTCTTCAGAAGCAGAATATCCAAAACTTTCGTCGCTGGTTTGCATATCCCATATTTCCAGATCAGCAGTTCCGTTGTTGGTGATAGTTAAAGGGATTGAAAACAGAGAATCGGTTTTTGTTAAACCAAAATCAAGGGTTTCTGCCGATAGTTCTATGACTGGTGAACCTGATACATGGATTGTAACAGGTATTTCTATTTGAGGATTCTGGGAATCGTTGGAGTGGATAGTGATATTTGTTTGGTAAGTTCCCTCTATTAGATTTTCTGCATTGAGCAAAAGTTCAATCGTGTCTTTTTGATTGCTTGCAAGGTATCCATTGAGGGGGTCAACTTTTAACCAACGATTGCTATTATCTTTTTCAATGGTATAGTTTAAAACAGGTTCACCATTGTTTTCAATGATAATTTTTTTGATCATGTTCTCACCAGCTATCAAATCTTCTTCAACCGAATTTTCATAGATATGAATTACGGGTGGTTCATCGGTAAAATGAGCTGTAAGGGTTGTGTTGGATTGTGGCATTGAGAATTTGAATTCAGGAAGCTCTGAAACGATAGTATCTCCGTTTTGCCAGCGGAGAAAATTGTATTCACTTGTCCCGTTTGCTGTTATGGATGCTTTGGCGTTGTGAGGATAAACTCCTTCGCCTGTATATGTCCCGATGTTTTCGGGTGTGCTTTCCAGAGTAAGGGTATAAAGTTCGGGTATTTCATTATAAGCAAAGTAATCATCAATGATTGTATCATTATTGATGTCAAATGATCTGTTGTATTCTTCTTCCCATTCTGCACCATCCCATCCGTTTCCCAGGGCATCGGTAAAATATTTATACTCGTGTTGACCTTTTTCGACAGGAAAGGTTACTGTATAGACGAGTATCTCCTGTTGTTTATCCTGATCTTGCAAAAGGGTTAGTTCATAAGAATCCATCGTACCTGGTTCTGCCCAATCAGTAAAAGTGCCTGTAACAAAAACATTATGATTTTCAGGATCAAACCCCTCAGTATATGTCATATTTACATTGAGTGTTACCATTTCTAAGTCTTCATTTTCAACCATTACAAGTTCAATGTTTTCATCGTTCTGATCAACAAATACTTCTCCTTCCTGTGAAAAATATCCTGCTTTTTCTGTTTTCCATGAATAATTTGCAGAAGGGGTTTCAAAAGATGCAATGCCGTTTTCATCGGTATACAAAACGGTTGGTTCAGGTACAACTGTATCGACATATGCATGTATATTCCAGTTTCCTGGAATGTCATAATCAGTAAGGGACACCCAATCGTTGTTGCCAATTTTCAATAGATTTCCCTTTCCCTGCACCTCATTAATGGTATCTCTTCCGGCAGAGAAATAACCGCTTCCCTGGTCTTCCAATTCATATCCAAACCATAATTCCTGACTGGTATCTATAAGTACAGGTTCATCCAGGATCACTTCGTTCCATTGGTCTTCCTGTGGGGTAAACTCCTGGTAAGTGAGCAAATTCATGTTGTTTTGGTCTTCTCCCTGCCATACTTTGGCAATAGCAGAAAGTGGCAGGTCGGCAACATAGAACTTAAGTTTTTCTACAGATTTACCTTCCAGGTCTTCAATGTCAGCGGATTCCCATCTGGAAACGGCTGTGAAAAAACCTCCGTTGCTCAGTCCTACGGCGGTATGATTTTCTCCACTATCCCAATGTATCCAATTTTGCTCGTCTCCGTTTTTTTGTGCAGAAACAGGTACAGACACAATACCATCGGGTTTAGTTTCCGGGAGTGTTGACGAGGCGAGAAGATTGCCGGACTGATTTTTTGTAGAAAGATTCGTTTTGCCAACCGGTTCTTCTTCAAAGGGTAATAAACTTATTTTCGCGTTATTGATGGGATTACCCTGTTCGTCTTCTACCTGAAAAGTGATGTTATATTTAGGCATTTCGTTTTCAAGAAGGAAGAAGGAAACTGTTTTTTCATCAAGGTTGTATGAGATTTGTGTAATGGGTTTGTTTGTGGGGTTCCCCTCCCAGTTGATCATTCCGGGAAGAGATTCATCTGTAAATTCGTCTTTACCGTTGTTACCTGTCCAGGCTGCATCCGGGGCATTAATGTCACCATAAGAAGACGGCGAACTTGTTGGATTCATGTCTGCATTAGCACTCACAAGATACATCAGTTGAGGGTGTTGTATATTGATGGTATTGTCTTGAGATGCTTCAAAAACATCGCTGTGTACATGATATATCAGCATTCCATTACCGGGTATCCATTGGTCAAAATGGTGCTGATACCTGTTTTCGAAGAAGAAAAACTCACCCGAAGTGGCGGTATTGATTCTGTAAAAACTATTGCTGTTTTCTGCGGCATTGCTTAAAATGATCTCATCAGGTTCATTCAAAACGCTATCCTCTGCCCAGTTATAATAATAAACTTTGGTGAAACCATTATGATGTGCAGGTGTAGTTCCCCAGTTGTTCCATGCTCCTCCGGCCATCATATCCCATCTTCCGGTTCCCTGAAATTGACCATCAGTCTCGTAGTTGGTGTCATAATAATCAGGTGCACCTAAAGCATGACCAAATTCGTGGGCAATAACACCAATTCGGGTTATGCTCCCTTGTGGATTGTTTTCTTCATTGCCGCGTAATTCAGGCGAGCAGGCGTAGCGGCTGATGTTTTGACCATCATACTCAACTGCAGGCCATACCCCCCAGGCATGAGACCAGATGGTATTGGGGCCTCCGCCTGCTTCCTGTCCGTAGCCAGAAAAGATCATGTAAATTGCATCTACCCATCCATCATTGTCGTTATCATAATCATTATAGTCTACGTAACTATCGGCTAATTCAAGTCCTTCTGTAAACAACGGGCGGGCATCATCTGCATAATACTCCATGTTTTCTGATGCTGTGAAGGGACCCACAACATCAACCGTCAGGTTTAACTGTCCATATGAATTTTCAAGATAATAATCTTTTACACTTCCTGTTGCATTGTCAACAGAATAATTGATCTGATTAAATAATGCATCAAATTCTTCCGCATCGCGTGTAAAGGGAATATCGGGTGTTTCCATCAGCAGGCACAACAGGGTGCCTTCGCCTGTAGTGGGAAATGCTTTCAAACTGTTTTTTTCTTTCAGTTCCCAAACCGATCTTAATTGGTCCAGCTGAGGTTGGCTAAAAAATAGCCCTTTGGGCAGTGTATCAAGAAGATTGGATTCTTCTGTACTTTTGTTATCTGATGATGAAACCGGAACTCCGGAAAATACCAGATCGCCATCTTTATTTTGGATAGCATACTGATATTCGCCTTGTTTAGTGATCAAAATAGTATATCCATCGGAAGTTTCTGCCCAATTTACTTTTTCATCACCTTTTAACTGGATGGTTATGGTTTCTCCATTGGGCTGCTCATGATCAATGGGGTAGGGGTAGGCCGGAACTCCCTGAATATGATTTGATAGCATGCTGAAAAAGATTACGAATAGGAAAAGGAGAAACCGGGATTTAAAGATGTTTATCATTACAGTAATATTTCTTTTTATTGGAAAATGTTTTTAAATGACGAGAACAAAAGAAAGATTGTATTTCTTTTCAAAGTCTCAAATTATCAGGATTTTTTGATTCAAATTTTGGTGCATTTGAGATTTCCGAAAACAAAAATAAGATACTTTAGCCGATTGTAATGTTAAAATTCACAGATTTAGGTTTTCTGAAGTGCTCTGTAATCAATATTATATTCTTGTTCATCAGGCTTGGAAAAAAAAATTCTATGATCAAATTTTATCTTTTATATGTAAACATGACAAATTATTGTTTAAATGCCCTTAGTGCAAGTTCTGAAAAATATTCGGATGTGGATTTTTTTTAAGAAAAAATTTCATTTTTATAGGTCTTTTTGTGCGTCAATCATTCCGGTTATAAAAAAGAGATGCTGCTATGCCATCCGAAAAAAATCTGCCTTTTTCTGTAATTGTAAAATGGGTATTCGTTTCTGATAAATTACCTGTGATCATTTGTTTTTCTGCCTGTTGATTCAGGTATTTTGCATATTTCACATCAAAATTGACTTTAATCTTTTGTTTTTCAATGCCCCACATGGTTCTTAATGAAGTCATTACATATTCGTTATATTGATCGGTTTCGGAGAGGATCTCTTTTTCAAAGGGCACCTGGTTTTTTTTCAAACTGTCGATGTATTTACAGGTGTTTGAGACGTTCCATTGCCGAATTCCGGGCAAAAAACTGTGGGCAGAGGGGCCTAACCCCAGGTAGGGGGTTGCGTTCCAGTAGTTGAGGTTGTGTTGAGAAAAAAAACCGGGTTTTCCAAAATTTGATATTTCATAATGCGCATAACCATGGTTTTTCATCATATCACACAAAAGAAGAAAATCTTCTTCTGCTTTTTCATCTTTTACAGGCAGTGCAGTTCCTTTTCTGATGAAAACATCCAGCGCGGTTTTTTTTTCTACAGTCAGGGCATATGCAGAAACATGCGGTACGCTTAAACTGGTTATTTTTTGAATATTTTCTTTCCACTGCTGTTTGCTCATAGTAGGAGTGCCGTAGATCAGATCGGTTGTGATGTTTTCAAATCCTGATCGTTGCGCATTTTCAATTGCTTTTACTGATTGTGCGGGCGAATGCGATCTGTTCATGTATCGCAAATCTGCACTGTGGAAGCTTTGAACACCAATACTCAACCGGTTTATTCCTATGCTTTTGAGCATCTCCGTTTTGTCAAAACTCATGTCGTCAGGGTTACATTCAAAAGTTATCTCACATTCAGGATCAAAAGTGAAATTGTCCTGGAGTGTTTGCATGATTTGAGTGAGTTCCCTGAAGGTTAGCAGCGAGGGAGTGCCGCCACCAAAATATAGTGTTTTAATATTATCTGTTTTTACAGCTTCATGATTGAAAAAATTTTTCTGGATTGATATTTCTTTCTGCAAAGATTCAACGAATTCTTTTTGTTGTTTTCGCGAAACAGAAAAGTGAAAATTGCAATAGTGACATGCTTGTCTGCAAAAAGGGATGTGTAAATAAATTCCTGCCACGTTTATTTTATTTGAAATTACTTTTTAAGAAGATCAGAACCAATGATTGCGTTTTACAGCATTTACTCTTAATCCCAGTAAAAACATACCCGAATTATTGTCGACAATTTGTTCGGAATGAGTTTGCTCATTTCTCAATGTATAGTTAACATCGATCCACACATCGGGTTTAATCTGCCAGGAAGCAGAAACATCTGCCATCATCCAGTATCGGGTTTTTCCCTGAAGGAACACATGACCGTAATCTGCCTGTCTTGTGGTATAATCCAGTAAAATGTTTTGTCCGTAATTCTTTCCATCCTGGTTCATGCCTTGTTTTGCCCAAAACAAGTGGGACTGGAAGAGCAGATTTGGATGAGCCCGCCAGGTTGTTTCCAACAGAATTTCGCCAAAATTCGCCCCCAAAGGATGGGCGAGTGCCTGACTGTAATGAGAGTAAGAGGAAGCAGGACGTAAATCTGATCCGTCGGTTGCGTAATGTGAATAGGTAAACGGGCGCACCCTGTTGGCTTCAATGCGCACATCAAGGTTTTTAATTCTCATGAAGTCTGCGAATTGAATGCCTGCCTGCAATCCAAACTTGTTTCGAAAAGATGCATAATTCTCAAATTTCCTTTCTTTGCGGAAACCAATACGAACAAGCAAACTGTCAAGGTCGTTTCTGATATCTCCTATATGGAAATCATCTAAATAGATCTGACCATAAAATGCCATTTTCCATGGAGTAATCCATCTCCATGTAGTTCCCAGGGAAATTTTATCCGGATCGCCAATATGGTGCTCTGCCGCCCGGTAAAAGATAATAGGATTCAGATAGTGCACATCAAAACTTCTTTTTGATAAGGTATCGGAACGACCGAAAACAATATTTTCAAAAAATCCAACCTCAAACCGGGGTGTTATTTTTATGGAAAGTGTATGGGCAGCCATATATTTTGGATCATACATCCGCCCACCATAAGTACGGAGAGGAAAATCAACCAGCCGGGAAAACAGATTCTGGAAATGAAATTTCCCTGCTTTCGTATTTATTTTTAAAAATAAATAGTTTTGCGAATAGTCTGAAAGCAGCAGAGATCTTTTTCCCGAGCCCAGAAAGTTGCGGTCTTGTCCAAATTGTAATCCAATATTTTTAGTTGCCCTGAAAGTTATATATGCGCGTGCTGTAAAAAAGTCATATCCATTGTTTCTAAAAGGTATATTCCATCCTTCACCGGGTATTGCCCCCTGCTGGTCATTTATCTTTTCGTTTACATAAACAGGGAAACGTGCCTGGTTATCGGTAATAAAGCTATAGAATCCCACCTTTTGGTTGATCATGCCTCGTATTTCTATTCCTCTGGTGTTTTGATAATTCCATAAGTCAGATTCTTTTTCACGTCCGTATTTAAGGTTGAAAACAGGATTGATGGCCAGAAAAAAATCTTCGTTCATAGTACGGTAAAAGTCAGAAGGTGTCTTGTATATGTTCCAGGGTAACAATTTTGTTGAAGAATCAGGAACGCTTTCAGTCCATTCGATATTTTGTTGCAGGATGTTTTGGATGATGGATTGGTCGGTTTGGGTAAGATGATCAGAAGTGCTGTCGGTTTTTTCAAGGAATTGTACCATTGCTTTTGCAGGCAAAGGTTTTATCATTTCATGAAATTGCGTGCTGCTCTCACCATTTTTGATCTCCAGGCGTTGAATGAAATCGTGCCAGGGATGGTTGGAAGGTAAAAATACACTTTGCGAAAATAAAGAAGATTCAAAGGTCAGGTTTAGCAGACAGACAAATAATATTTGTGATACTTTCTTCAATTGTTCAAATTTTTTAAAATACCTGTCTTACTTTTTTCAAAGTTGTATTTGCTGAAACATTTTTAATGTATGTCATACAACTATTTTTTTCAGGGGTCAGGATTCATGAGTGAGAAGTGCAGCCGCTTCTTTATCAACAAAAAACAGTAGTTTGCCTGAGGCCGGTTGAACTTTGGAAGCCGGAAGATTCTGCCATCCGTTTTTCTTTTCCAGAATGGTTTTGACCATTTCTGCTTTCGCTTTTCCGGTAACCAAAAATGCAATGTTCCTGGCGTTGTTGATCAATTGTCCTGTTATGGTGATTCTTTTTTGTCCTGAATGAGGATGGGTTGCCACCGCAGTAAGGTTTTCCAGATCAAATAAATGGATTTGATCCGGAAATATAGAAACGGTATGCCCATCGTCGCCTAATCCCAGCATTACATAATCAAAAACCGGGATGCCATTAAAAGAGGGTATATTTTTTCTGATGGTTTTTTCATACTCTTTCGCTTCCGATTCGGGCGGGTTTTCGCCTTTTATACGGAAAATGTTGTTTTCAGGAATGGGAATATTTTTTATCAGATTTTCCTTTGTCATTCTAAAGTTACTTTCCTTATCATCAGGGGGTACACATCTCTCATCACCCCAAAAAAAGTGTACTTTTTCCCAGTTTATACTTTTGTTGTAGTGCGATGATAAATATTGAAATATGTGTTTAGGGGTAGACCCGCCTGAGAGTGCAATAGAGAAAGCTTCGTTACCGGATTTTGCATTTATTTTTTCAGAAAGATCACGGGCAAAAAAATCTGACAACTGGTCGCGGTTCTCAAAAACATGTATGTTGTTCATAAAAATAATTTTTATCCTGCAAAGATAAGCTTCATTGATCATTGAACAACGAATTAACTGATTCTTTTACACGAAGTATCTGAAGGCGTTGATCATTGCCAGGGCAATAAGTATACTTCCAGTAATCCGGTTTATGTTTGCTGATATTTTTTGAGAACGTGTAATGATTTGCCGACCCAACTCAGCATAAGCATGCAAAAAGGCAAAATACAAAAAAACCGTATGGTAGCGGATTCATCAGACCTATTTAATCAAATTATAAACAGATGCAATCATGAGCATAACAGGGCAATTGGCGTTTTGCGTAATTATTTATCATTCCTTAAATGGAATCCATTTCATGGTACTATTGGCTGATTCAATTACTTTTTCAATAAACCGCATCCCTCTTACACCATCTTCTATGGTAGGGTATTCAATAAAATCAGGGATATCCATGCCGGGATTTTTTTGTTTATTGATATCATAAGCAGCATTGCGATAAATGTTTGCAAATGCTTCGATGTAGCCTTCGGGATGTCCGCCGGGTAAGCGAAGATTCCAAAGTGTTTTTTCACTTAGCCCGCCATGATTGGCTCCTGCTCTGAGAATCTGAACCGGTTGACCAAGTGGTTTCAATAAAAGCGTATTAGGTTCCTGTTGATGCCATTCCAGTCCTCCCGACTCACCATATATCCATATTTTCAGGTCGTTTTCTTCACCGGCAGCTACCTGACTGGCATAAAGTAAACCTTTTGCACCGCCTTCAAATCGAAGCAATACCGATGCGTCGTCATCCAGTTTGCGACCCGGAACAAAAGAAGTGATGTCTGCACATAATTCTTTGATTTTTAGTTCGGTAATAAACCCTACCAGGTTGTCGGCATGAACGCCAATATCTCCCAGGCATCCTCCTGGTCCATTGAACTCGGGTTCGGAGCGCCACGATGCCTGCTTTTGCCCTTCTTTTTCAAGAGGGGTTGAGAGCCATCCTTGTGGGTATTCAACCACCACCTTTCTTATTTTACCTATTTTCCCCATTGCCACAAGGTGTTTTGCCTCTTTTACCATAGGATAACCGGTGTAGGTGTGTGTAAGAGCGAACACCTTACCGGTTTCCTTTACCTTTTTTTCCAGTTCCAATGCCTGTTTCAGAGAGATGGTAACGGGTTTGTCGCAAATGACGTGAAATCCTTTTTCCAATGCCATCATAGCCTGAGGAAAATGCAGATGATTGGGTGTGGCTATAATTACTACCTCCATCCTTTCAGAAGCGGGCATTGCTGCCTCTTTCTCAAACATTTCCTGCCACGAACCATAGGCTCGCGCTGGTTCTACATGATAGTTTCCCGATGATCGCAGTGACTTTGCCGGATCGCTGCTGAAAGCACCACATACCAGTTTATAATATCCATCAAGCATGGCTGCTTTGTAGTGTACCGCACCAATAAAGGAACCTTCACCACCACCAATTAATCCTGTTTTGATCTTTTTTGCCATAGTTTTTGTTTTTTATTTCGGTTCTACTTTAGGAAATTGTTGTAATTGCAAAAACATTTGTGCGATTGCAATTTTGCAATGTGCAGACTTTGTTTTTTTTGTAAAAATAATTTGTTTCTGCTAAAATTTCCCTGGATTTACATCATGGCAATTGAAAAAAAATAAATAAGGAATTTCAATTTAAAAAAGGTGTATAGGCTGAAAAGTTTATTGTCCAAAAATCACACAAATGGACTCGAGTATTAATGTTTGGAATTCAGACAATTAAAAACCTGCCATTTTCATTTATTCATGAAAATGACTTTTTTATAAAATCAGGTTTGATCTTTATTATTGTTGGATTTATTTTTTCTTTTTCGCAGAAATTTAATTTTATTTTTAATGTTTTTTAAATTGATGGCATGTTTAGAAGTACCTTCCTGCCCTAATAGATAGGCATAGGGCTTCATGGAATCGATGTGAGAGAAAACAATGCGCAATATAGCCAGAAAAGGTACGATCAGCAACATGCCCGGAATACCCCAAACCATGCTTGCTGCCACCAATCCGGTGATGATGAAAAAGGGGTTGATCTTCACATTGCTACCCACAATATTGGGTGTGAGAATATTGTTCTCAGTAAACTGGATTATAATAAATAAAATGATAACCCTGAAGACCAAAACCGGATCGTTTTCAACCACAAGCGCAAAAAGCAAGGGAATCAGACCACCAAGCAAAGTACCGAAATAAGGAATGAAATTCATAATGGCAGACATGATTCCAAGCGGTATGGCATAACGCATTCCAATAATAAATAAGCCCAATGAATTTAAAATACTCAGAATCATTACAACAACAATTACTCCACCCATATACCTGGCTGCTACGGTAGATATTTCGCGTAGAATTTTCACCATTTCAGGTTTTCGGTTGTGGGGAACAATTTTGAGCAAAAAGTACGCAAATTTGGTTCTGTAATACAGAAACAGAAAGATGTATACCGGCAATAAACCAAAAGCCACGGCAGTGCTGGTAGTAGCAGAAAAAATATCCTGTAAATATTCTCCACCGCTTTCCAGAATCCGGGAAGACTGCTGCTGGATAATCTCTTTGGTTTGAGTAGGTTCAAAACCAAAATAATTGCCGATGTTTGCCAATGATGCTGAAATATTCTTGGTGCCCCTTTCAATTAATCTTGATATATCCTCACCCAGAGTAGATATCTTGTTAGATGCGAATAATACCAAACTGGTAATGATGCTCAGCACCGATAATATACTGATAAGGTTTGCCAGGATGCGGGGAACACCCTTTTTCTCGAGAAAGTTGACAATGGGAAAGAGTAGATACGCCAGTAAAAAACCAAAGGCGATAGGATACAAAAAATTACGTACAGCAATAATCCCGTATAAGAACAGAATTATTGAAAGCATGATATAGGTAAATCTTTGTGCAAGAAATATTCTTTGACCTGTTTTTTGCATGAATAGGTGGATTTGAACCTTACAAAGGTCGTAAAATTATTGGGCTGTTTTTTACTGTATGGCAAAAAAAAATCAGGAATTTATCAGTTTTTTCTCATAAGAGCGCCCTACGAAGAAAATCAAAAACAGCAATATGCTGTAAGCCAATAGATCAATACTCAAATACAGGCGCAAAAAAGAATAAATGTCGAGATTTTTAAATAAAAATAAAGATGAGATAAGAAAAAAATAAAATACATGCCATAAGCTTACGATCTTGATTTTGCCTGTAGCGGCAAAAATACTGCTTACTGGTGATACAATAAGTTTGAGCGCTGCACCTGCAACCAGTATTCTTGCTATTTCTCCGGATGTACTGTATTCTGCGCCAGCATATAAACTAAACAGGGTGGGAGCCCAAATGCTAAAAATAATGAACATTCCTGCTGCCGGAATACTCAGCAAAAGCAATATTTTCTTTAAATCTCCAAGAAAACTTTCTCGTTTTCTTCTTTTTTCAGATATGTTTTGCAACATGACCTGCGAAATGCTCAGAGCAAGAATACTGGCAGGTAAAACCAGAACCTGCCGTGACAGATCAAAATAAGCTGCTGTTTCCTGGTTGTAGAATTTATTGACCAAAATCAGTGGTAAATGCATACATATAGCGTTCAAAAGTGCAGGAATCATATTATAAACCGGGAAATCGCGGTATCTGAGCATTACATCCCGCTGTCTTTTCCATGAAAACAGGCGTAGTGAAAAGTCACTTTTCATGAGCTGAATGATTCCTGAAAGAATATTGACCACATGACCAAAAATATTCCCAATGATCAACCCTGTGCTGTGATATCCGGCAAAACCTGCTGCCGTTTGCCAGGCGCCTTCAGAGATTCTTCTCGATATTTTGTTAATCGAAACAGACCTGTATCTTTTGTATCGCACCAGGTAATAGTTCATGATCTGATAACTGCTAAATAAAAACGTACTTGCAGGTATCCAAAACAAAACAAACCGGTATTGCTGATCTAAATTAAGAAATACCAGAAAACTGTCACTGAAAACCCAAACGGCAACCAAAAGCAAAAGGTTGAAAAGTAAGGACGCAAATGTTGCACCAAATACTATGTTTACCGAATCAGACCTTTTATCTGGCAGCACAATTGACATCTCGTAACGAAAACTGGCAGCAACCATTAAAATGTTGGTAACACTCAAAAATACGGCAAACGCTCCAAAGTCTTCAGCAGGATAGGTTCGTCGAAGAATGGTCTGTAGCAGAACCGGTACCAGTTGTGCCAGAAGGGTGCCGGTTACAAGGGTAGATATATTCCTGAATAATTCTGTTCCCGTAAATATTTTCTTTAACATAGTGAATGCCTGCGAAGATGAAAGAATAGCACAGTATAACTGTTTTTTTAAACCTCTGCAAATTTACTTTTATTCTTGTATCTTTGAATCGCATTGCGGGTATTACTTTCTGAAGCAATCAAATGCACCCATTCAATAAACCAACACCGCGTAGCAGGTTTTACCCCTTTTGTGGTAAAGGTAAAAGGGTCTTTCTCTCAATTCAACACTTTGATTTATGATCATTTTTTTAATCGGATTTATGGGTAGTGGGAAATCAACACTTGGTAAACGGCTTTCCCGCAAAATTGACTATCAGTTTACAGATATGGACGAAGCAGTGGAAAAGTTAACCAATACGAGTATTGCCGATTTGTTTAAAAAAAAAGGTGAAGATTACTTCAGGCGAAAAGAAAATGAATTCCTTCAACAATTGGAAACAGAGCAAAACCTGATTGTTGCCACAGGTGGAGGATCTCCCTGCTTTTATAACAATTTAGAGATTATGAACGCCAAAGGGATTACAATTTACCTGAAAATGACACCCTCCGGATTGGCACGCCGCTTAAAACAGGCCAGGGGCAACAGACCATTACTTGCAGATATCGCTGATGAACAACTGGAAGATTATATTGACAACAAACTAAAAATCAGAGAACCATTTTATTTGCAATCTTCATATATTGTAAAAGGAGAAAATGTGAAACCAAATCATATCATTGATCTTTTGTCTGATCATAAACAAAAGAATTTATCTGTAAGAAATGAATAGGATAAACTTTATTTCTTACCCCTTTTTTGGTAATCAATATTTTTAATTCTGCCTGCAGCATAATAATATTTTTCGTAATAAGGCTCCGTCAGATCATTTATGCTTACTCCATTTTCAACAGACGAATGCATAAATTTATTGCTATTCAGGTATATGCCAATATGATTGACCAGGTTTGATCCGATTTTAAAAAAAACCAGGTCTCCTTCTTTCAATCTTTCTCTGTTTACAGGTTTTGATATTCTGTAAAGATCCCGTGAATTACCTTTTAAATTTGCATTAAAATTTTCATTATAAATCTTTTTTACCAAACCAGAGCAATCCAATCCTCTTCTGCCAGCTTTAGAACTGTGCGGAATGCCAACCATCGTATAAAGAGCATTATAAAGATCAACAGAACTTCCGGGATCAAAATTTACTCCATGACTTTTAAAGTATGTATACCCTTTTATGGCGGTGGTGTCAATGGTATTGCTTTTTTGGTAGGGTACCCAGTTGCCGGTTATGCTCAACATTATTATGATGCCAAAGGGCACCAGCAAGAACAAAACGATGGTTTTCAAAACTTTTTTGCTGGCGCGGGTTTGTTCGCTTTTATTGCTGAAAATTATTTTCATCTGTTTATAATTTTTATAATATTGATTATTAGAATGTTACAACTTTAAT
>CAYPFV010000020.1:0-31765 GCA_964410015.1 uncultured Bacteroidales bacterium | reverse complement strand
GGAAAACACCAATGACCCCATCAACATTTCTAAAGAGCACTATAAATAATTTTCAGTTTGCGAACCCGGAAGTGAAACGCTTAGATGTGAACATCAAATTTATTTATGCAAAAAAAAACAGGTCAAAATTTTCTGAAAAAGACACTCAAAATCCTTCTTTGGATTCTGATTTCTTTTTTTTCTCTATTTATCATCCTGTCACTATTATTGCTCATACCCGCTGTGCAAACCAGTCTTACTTCAAGGTTAGCTAATTTTGCAAAAAACCAGACCGGAACTGAAGTTATCATTGATCGTGTTGCCATAAAATTTCCTACCTCTGTTGGTTTAAAAGGAATATTTCTGGAAGATGAGAAAAAAGACACATTGCTCTATGCCGGAGGTATCTTTGTTGATATAGGTATGCTGGGTTTGCTGAGGAACGAAGTCAATGTTCATCATCTTGAGTTATCGGATGTGACTGCCAATATGATCAGAAATGAACCAGACACGGTATTCAATTACCAGTTTCTGATAGATGCTATGGCAGGTGATACTGCCAATGCAAACGCTACCCAGAGTGAAGAGAAAGAAGATGAAGAATCCTCTTCAAACTGGGATATAAACATTGGTAAAGTTGATTTGCAAAATATCCGTTACCGTTTAAATGACTATTTCTCTGGTACCGATATGCGGGTATCTCTGTCAAAACTCAATGCTGATCTGGAAGGTGCAGATGTTTTGAATGAAAAATACCATGCGAAAAGTATTCTTATTGATGGATTGCAATATGAATTGATGCTTTCAGAACCAGCTCAACCCCAGCAACCCGACACCACCAACGGAGCAATACCGGAAATGGATATTGCTCTGGGGCAACTAATGATTGAAAACACAGGTTTTCGACTAAATGACGATAAGGGACTCAACATGAAACTGGATGCAGGAAAACTGGAAGTGGAATCTGAAAAAGTTTCTTTGCATGAATACCTTATTCGATTAAAAAAATTTAACGCACAGGAAATCATCACTTCCATAAAACTTCCTGAAAATGAACAGGCAAATAAAAACGAAAACACAAAAAAAGAACAGACAGAAAACTCCTCAGATAAAGATTTGCAGGAAGAATTTGCTTTCTATTTCTCTGATATCATGGAATGGGATATCAGTGCTGAAAGTTTTTCGGTCATAGATTCGGAATACCAGATGCAATCGGGAAACGAAACATTTGAAAGTGAACAGTTTAATCCTGAACACATGCAGTTAAAAAACATAAACCTTGAGGCAAAAAACATGCATGTTGCTCCTGAGACCATCAGGATGGATATTGATGACATGCGCATCATGTTTTCAGAAGAATTTCAGCTCACCAAATTACAGACAAATATCGATCTGGGACAGCAATCTGAGATCAAAAACTTTGTCATGGAAACCAACCAAAGCAATTTCTCCTTCGACTTTACTTATGGCGGCAATCTGCTCAATTTTGAACAAAAACAAGCTGTGGAATACCCTGTAGACCTGATCATGGATGAGATCAACCTGCAAAATGACCTTGTTTACTGGATTCCGCAACTCGATGAATTTTTCCACCAATATTCAGGCAATAAAGGTTTGGAGGCTGGAGGTAGTATTAAGGGGAAAATTAATGATTTTTCAACCGACAGCCTTTGGGCCAAATCAGAAAACCTATTTGCTTTTCATCTCAATTCTTCTGTAAAAGGACTACCTGATACTGACAGGCTGCATTGGGAACTGCCAAAATTTAAGATGTTTGCTACACCAGACTTGTTTCATGACCAGGTGCCTGATTCGATAATACCACCAGATATTACCCTGCCCGAATATCTTTATCTTGAATCTGAAAGTAACGGTAATTTACAAGACTGGATGGCCTCTCTTGATATGAGAACTGATCTTGGCAGGGTTTCCCTGCAGGCGTGGATGAAAGAAGCAGTGCCAGACCAGCAAAACATTCGCGGAAACCTATCAGTCAATGAATTAAATATTGCCAAAATCATACAAAATGAAGATTTTGAAGAAAATGTAGATTTTGACCTGAAATGGAACGGTAAGGGTATCGACCCTGCTCAAATGGATGTAAAAGCAAAGGCAGAAATAAATAATCTGGTTTTCAGAAAACACCAGTATGAAGCACTCGTAATGAATCTTTCTGTAAAAGATTCTGCTATTTTTGTTGATTCACAATATGAAGACCCTGAATTGGAATTTGCCTTAGAGGCGGAATCCGGAATATTAAAAAAAACACCTGATATCATTGCTAATATTGACCTGCCATATGCATTGCTAAACAAACTAGGCTTTTCGGACCAAGAACTTGTGGTAAAAACACAACTGCAAACCAACACCATATTGAAACCCGCAGGTTTTTTTAACGGAGACATTACCCTGAAAGGAACCTCTATAGCCTATCAGGGCGAAATTACCAATATACCTGACTTGCTTATTCATTCAGATTCCGACTCGCTCCGGTATAAACTTGATATCAGTTCACAGATAGCGGAATTAAAACTCCGTTCTAATGCCTCCCCGTCGGAGCTGCCCCGCATCCTTCAATCGCACTTTGCCCAATACATGCTTTTGCCTGAAACTAATAACTCTTCTGATACGGGTATCTCAAAAGAAAAAAACTATGATATCAATCTGAAAATATTTCCCAAATTATTTGTTACCGATTTACTGGTCACCGATCTTCAGTACTACGACACATTAAATTTAAATCTGGATTACCGCAGCGCTGATCAATCGCTTTCTTTTTCTACAAGTATCGACAGTGTTCACTACTCAAACCTGGGAATAAAAAATTTCCAAACTGAAATTCAATCAAAAAATAATGAAATAAACTTCCATACCCAAACAAACAGTATTTTATACCAGGATATTGAACTGAAAGCACTTTCGGTGAAAGCGAATATGAAAGAAAAGTCAGCAGCATTCAACTTTTCTGTTTTGGACAGCAATAATGATTCTCTATATGCTTTTAACGGGCAGGTTGACAAACCTGACAGCTTGTATCAACTCAGTCTGAATGATCAGGATCTTATCCTTAATGGAGAAAAATGGAACATCATCCCACAAAACAAAATTGTTTGGGGTCAACAATATATTTTTATAGATCGTTTGAGATTAGACAACCAAAAAAGATTAATTGCAGCCCAAAGTAGTACAAATGAAAACAATGTAAACAATATTGATCTGGATTTCAACCAGATAGAACTGGCAAACCTCACAGATTTCACTCCTACCGGAATCCCCGTCCTTGGAGGTCTTCTCAATGGTAGCGTTCAACTCAAAGACGTTCTGAACAATCCGGTCTTTCTGGTGAATGCTACCCTGGAAAACTTCAATGTTCAGGGCGATACCATCGGCGATATTGAAATGACTGCCGAAAACCCCGAACCATCACTCTATCAGTTTACTTCAACTGTTAAAAGCACAGAGACCAATCTTGACCTTGAGGGTTCTTACACAACAGGAGATGAAAACAACATTGATTTCAACCTCGGAGTAAAGCGTTTAGAACTGTCTCCTTTTGATAAGTTTACCGGAGGAAGTATTACAGACCTCAAAGGCGATCTTTCTGGTAATCTCTCTGCCACAGGAACATTTACTGACCCGGAGATAACCGGAGAATTAACATTCAGTGAGACCTTTTTCCATTCAGAAGATCTCAATAATGAATTCTATCTTAAAGAGGAAGCGCTCAAATTTGAAAAAGACCAGGTAAGACTACAGAATTTCACGCTAAGAGATACAAAAGAGAGAAAAGCCTTTTTTGATGGGAGTATAGATTTTGCAGACCTTGCGAATATTAGTTTTAACATGGATTTGCTGGCAGACCAATTTTTGCTGATGGACGTACCCAAAAACCAAAACGATTTATACTGGGGAACTGTTTTGGTTGACAGCGACCTGAAAATTACCGGAGACCAAACAGAGCCTGTTATTGAAGGTGATATTAAACTCAATGAAGGATCAAACTTTACCTTTAAAATACCCCAAACCCAACCCCAGGCTATTGGCGATGAAGGGATTGTTGAGTTTACCAGTTACCAGGATACTACCTTTTACCGGATGGCACAACAGACAAATGGCAGCACCGAACTGAGCTCATCATTCGAAACTTTAGACATTGGCGTTAACCTGGAAATAAACAAAGAAACAGATGTGAAGATCATCATTGATGAATATGCCGGAGATTTCCTGCAGGTGGAGGGAGGCGGTGTTATCAGTTTTGGCATTGACCGGGTGGGGAGAATTACAATGTCAGGTCAATATGAAATTCAACAGGGTGAATACCTGCTTACCTTTTATGATGTTATCAGGCGAAACTTTACCATAGAAAAAGGAAGCAATATAACCTGGAGTGGCGAACCCATGGATGCTGAAGTTGATATCAGGGCAAAATATACCGTTAGAACGAACGCCAGAGACCTGATGACCCAAACATCTGGTGATGCAGGTAGTACATCTGCACAGCAATATCCTTTCCAGGTGTTTCTGAATATGGAGGGCGACCTGGAAAAACCTGATATAAGTTTTGAACTTGACCTGCCTGAAGAGCATCAAAATGCAATGGATGGCGCACTGATGGCACAGATTGAGCAAATCAACAGAAATGAATCTGAACGAAACAAGCAGGTATTTGCTCTTTTGATCATCGGTACTTTTTTACCCGACAATCCTTTTGACGCAGTGGGAGGTGGTGCAGGACTAACCTCAACCGCCCGCTCTTCTGCCAGCCAAATATTAACCCAGCAACTCAACCGCCTGTCACAACGCTACATCAAAGGGGTGGACATTGATTTTAATGTACAATCTTCTGTTGATTATACTGATGAAGAGCAACAGGAAGGAAGCACTGAACTGCAAATGAAAGTTTCCAGAGATTTTTTTGATGAAAGGGTGAAAGTTACTGTGGGTGGAAATATTGAATTGGAAAATGAAGAAGAACAACAAAGACAACCAAGCGATATTGCCGGCGATTTTATGATCGAATACTTTATTACTCCTGAAGGAAATCTTTCTTTGAAAGGATTCAGAACAAAAAATTATACTGACATTTTTGATGATGAAGTCATTGAAACGGGGGTCTCCTTAGAATTTTCTAAAAGTTATGATCACTTTCGCCAATTATTCAGAAAAGAAGAACAAACCGAAATACCACAACAGGAGAAAAACGAATAATAACAAGTTCAAAAACAACCATAAGCGACAACTTTGCAGGTAAAAACCAGCTCAACCATGATCATTTTTGAACCTTTTTTTTATTGATTCATGCATAAACTTTTAAAAATTATTTCTTCATCTTTTTATCTGGGCATCCTCCTATTCTTATCAGGATGTTCAAACCTCCGTTATCTGGATGAAGGACAAAAACTTTATACTGGTAGCGAGATTGTGATTGAATCGGAGGAGAAAATTAAAGAAAAAGAAGAAATTGAAAATGAACTTCAAAATGTTCTGCGCCCAAAACCCAATGAAAAATTCCTTTATTGGCGATACCGCCTCTGGTTTTACAATATAACAGGGAATCCTCCCAAATGGGCGCTAAGCAAATGGTTGAAAAATACCATCGGTCGCCCACCTGTCTTATACCAGGATTTTGATAAAGAAAATAGTATACAACTCATTGAGAATCGCCTGTTCAACATGGGATTTTTTGATGCCACAGTAGATTTTGAAAGTCTTGAAAAAGAGAAAAAGGCAAAAGCAAAATTCGGGGTAAACCTTAAACCTGCTTATCAGATACGCAATATCAATGTTGTTGACAATGACAATTCTTTATTGGAACTGATCAGCAAATCCATGGAAAACAGTTTGCTGCAAAACGGAGAGCAATACAAACTGCAAACCCTTAAAGATGAAAGAGAAAGAATAAGCAAGGTAGTAAGAGATGAAGGTTATTTTTTCTTTCACCCCGATTTTTTACTTTTCAGAGCCGATACCAATTCAAGAATCCGCATTGTGGACTTCCAACTGATGCTCAAACCAAACATGCCTCAAAAAGCCTATCAAAAATATGCAGTCAGCAATATCTATGTAACTACAGATCAAACCATAAAATCTGAAAATCAATCATCAGAAGAAGATACAACCGCTATTGATGATGGATTGCGCCTGCTGGATAAGAGTATTATCAAACCCACTACACTGCAAAGAGCTATTTTTTTTGAAAAAGATAAACTTTACAACACCCACGATCATGATCTTACACTTAACCATCTTACGGGGTTGGATGTATTTAAGTTTGTCAATATCCGTTTTTCGGAAAGTGAAAATTCGCAGGAAAATAATCTTTTAGATGTGAGTATCAGACTTACACCCATAGAAAAAAAGACCTTGAGTATGGAGGTCAGCGGGGTATCCAAATCAAATAACTTTGCCGGCCCTGGTTTAAATGCATCCTTTAACAACAGAAACTTTCTGGGTGGTGCCGAAAACTTCTCGTTGAGCCTCACGGGTGCTTACGAGTTTTTGCCTGGTAATCCGGGGGTTACTTCTGCTGAAGCAGGTATTGATTCCGAATTAACTATTCCCAGATTTGTAGCACCCTTCATTCCTGCCAGTGTTTCAACACAGTATATTCCCCGAACCCATATCGGATTCTCTTTAAACTATCTCTCGCGTACCGATGCCTTCAGCCTTTCTTCGGCCAATGCCAGGTTTGGTTACAACTGGAACCTGAATAGGCTAACAAGACACCGGCTAACACCCTTCACCTTTAGTATTTTTTCGCTTGGAAATGTTTCTGAGGAATATGATCAGATTTTTAACAATCAGCAATTGTTGAGACGAGGACTGTTCGAACAGTTTATTTTTGGTTCTGAATATTCATTCTTTTACAACTCACAAGTGTTGCAGCATAAAAAACACAACTTTTATTTCAATTATAACATTGATTTGTCAGGAAATCTGCTTTACGGCATTAGTGAAGCTTTTTCACTGCCCAAAACCGATGATAATGACTATGCTATTGCAGGAACGAAATATGCCCAGTATTCAAAAACAGATTTCGATTTCCGCCATTACCTTGATATGGGGCACGGGCAAAAACTGGTATCCCGTATTATTGCCGGAATTGCCATACCATACGGAAATTCAGCTTCGCTGCCCTATGTGAAACTTTTTACGATAGGAGGTAGTAACAGCATCAGGGCATTTCAACCCAGAGGACTGGGCCCCGGAACCTATCAATCTCCTGATTCTTTGCAATCAACATTTGATATATACCGAACAGGGGAGATAAAACTGGAGATGAATATGGAGTACAGATACGAGTTTAACCGCATCCTGAAAGGGGCACTTTTTGTGGATGCTGGCAATATATGGAATATCCGGGAAAATGAAAACAGCCCCGGTGGCAAATGGGACGGTAATGATTTTTATAATCAAATTGCTCTGGGTACCGGCGCAGGTTTGCGATTCGACTTCACTTTCTTTATTCTTCGCCTCGACCTGGCCTTTCCTCTTGCCATACCCTACAGCGATTCAGATTCTTTTTTTGAAACTCCCAGGTTCTTAGAAAGTCAATGGCGCAATCAAAACCTGATCCTGAACCTTGCCATTGGGTATCCATTCTGAAAATAAACAAAAATGTTGTATTAAGATCACAAAACCCTTTAGGAATGATCCAGAAGTGATTTCATTGCCTATTCGCTGACTACTACATCAAAGAATCTTTATTTTTTACCTGTTCAAAATGAGAAAGGAGTTCTTTTTCCATTTCATCTACAGTTTCACAAATTTTAAACAATTCCAGGTCATCAGGTTTGATCATGCCCATTTCGGCAAATTTCTCAAAATTTATAACCTGATCCCAGAATATTTTATCATAAACAAGGATCTTCATATCCTTCTTGATTTTCTCTGTTTGCACAAGGGTGAGTATTTCAGCAAATTCGTCGAGCGTGCCAAAACCACCAGGAAAGATGATGATTGCTTTGGCCATATAGGCAAACCAGAATTTTCTCATGAAGAAATAATGAAACTCGAGATTGAATTCTTCATCCAGGTAGGGATTACTAAACTGTTCGAAGGGCAAACTTATATTTAATCCCAGGGATTTGCCACCTGCAAGATAGGCACCCTTGTTGGCAGCTTCCATTGCTCCGGGACCTCCGCCGGTGCAGATTACATAGCGCTTTCCATTGTTATAATAATTTTCAATCGACCATTTGGTAATCCGGCGCGATAACTCAACTGCATCTTCGTAATACCGTGAATTTTTTAACCCGGTTTCGGCCTTTTTTAATTCAGCAGGATCGGGCTGGTTTTGCGACTGTATCTCCTGCATTTTTTTCTCTGCCTGCTCGCGTGAAGGCAATCGGGCAGAACCAAAAAATACTACCGTATCTTTAATTTTGTGCTTTTTAAAACGCGCCTGGGGTTCCAAAAACTCAGATAAAATTCTAATGCTTCTTGCTGAAGGCGACTTCAGAAAAGAAATATTCTCGTACGCTTTTGTCGGCTTTTTCATTTGATACACTTTTTTAGGGTCTGTGGAAACAAATAAAAATTTGTGATGATAAATAATGTAACAATTTCCTAATCCTGAATTTCTGAATCCCTGGATGATAATTCCGGGAATAACTCAACTTCGGATACATGCCAGATTTTTTTCTTTCGGGTGCAAATTTAACAGATGTTTTCCATTTAAAAACCAAATCAAGTAGTAGTGAGAATATTTTTCAGCTATTTCTTTGCTTTGCTGTTATGATATGTCATAAACAAAAAGGGATTAAATTTGTATTGTTATTTCGGAAAAATTATATGGCGAAACCCATAAAATACCAGTATAATTACCATTTTCTTATCCTCCTTTTTCAAAATTTCTTTTTTAAGATGCAAAAAAAACGAACTTTTTTTATATTTTTAATTCTGCCAGGTGCTTTTTTGTCTCTCATCATTAGTTTACTTTTTTTTCAACAAAACAAAAGTGCTTATCCCCCTGGTCAATCAACAGAATTACAAACAGCAGATACACCTATGGTAATCCCTGAAAAACAACCTGCAGAGCAGCAAAATCAATCCAATCGTGATCTTAATCCAGATAAAGAAACCTTGATGGGCATAACCTCTCCCTCTGAAGACAGTCTTTTGGTTGAGATAGCTCCCGAATTTGCCAACCGCCCTCAAATGTATATGAACAAAATGGCATACCTTGCTTTTAGGAAAATGCACAGTGAAGCAAAAAAAGAAGGCATTCAGTTGACTATCATATCTGCTTTCAGAAGTTTTGACCACCAGAAAAGGATTTGGGAAAACAAATGGAACGGTATTCAGCCACTTACAGGAAACATCAACGCTGCCCAAATAACCGACCCCCACGAAAGGGCACTGGAGATTCTTAAATTCAGCGCTATGCCTGCCACCTCCAGACACCATTGGGGAACAGATATAGACCTGAATAGTTTAAACAATGACTATTTCCTTGCGGGAAAAGGAAAAGAAGAATACGAATGGCTCAAAAAAAATGCCCATAAATTTGGATTTTGTCAACCTTATACATCAAAAAATAAAACCAGACAAACGGGCTATGAAGAAGAAAAGTGGCACTGGTCTTACATGCCTGTTTCAACCATCTACATGGAAAACTTTATTGGCAAGATCAACTATTCGGATATTTTGGGTTTTGATGGTTGGCAAACTGCTAAACCCCTTAATGTTATCAACAATTATGTTTTGAGTATTAATAAAACATGTCAGGAATGGGAAAAAGACCTGCAGCAAGAAATAGTGAATCATTAAAAATCTAATTTGGAGGATATTCTGAAAAATACACCATACTAATGCTTGTGTGCAATGAAAACCAATCAGATTTCAGTTGTGGTGCCGGTTAAGATTGGAGATGATAAAAAGCGCACCAAAAAGCAAAACAAAATACCCTGTCAATAGGAAAATATGAATGTTTTTCCAGCTTTTGAAGTAAAAATCAATACCCAAAAATAATACGACAGAAGTAGCAGACAGAATTGCAAAAAGAATGGCTACCCCCTTGTCGGAAACACCCAGGTAAGAAATATGATGTGTTGTATGATCTTTGCCCCCTATAAACGGAGAGTTGCCTGCCAATATTCTTTTTATAAACACAGTAGTGGTGTCAATAATGGGCAAGGCAAAAACAATGAGTACAGAGAGCAATTGCTGCATCAAAAAAGTTTCGGAAGAACCAAAATCGTTGTTCCATAAAAATTGAATACCCAGAGATGCCAGAAAAATCCCCAGAAACTGGCTTCCGGTATCACCCATATACATTTTAGATGGATACCAGTTGTAGAATATAAACCCGGCAAGTGAAGCCATAACACCTGAAATGATGATCATATAGGGATTACGAAATTCGGATCCTAAAATTATGGAAAGTAAAAAAGACAGCAATATAGAAAAAGATACAATAGTGGTAATACCATCCATATTGTCGAGCATATTAATGCTGTTCATCATACCTACGACCCAAAAAACTGTAAGGGCATAATTGAAAAAATTATTTTCGAAAATTTCAATATAAGTGCCTGTGACAATCAAAATGACACCACACATTATCTGGGTGAAAAATTTGATCCAGGGTTTGGTATTATAGGCATCATCAAACAAACCCAATAAAAACCCGATGATGACCGCAACAATCAATCCGAGTGTTTGCAAATTGAAGAATTCGCTGTCACCGTTGCGAAGAAAGGAAACCCAGATTACAGAAAAAAGAAAAACAATGAAAAATGATATCCCCCCCAATGAGGGTTTTGATGTAGCACTCCAACGAATAACTGCTTCACCGGTATTTCTGATTCCCAAGGTTTTGGCAAACTTCAGTAAAAACTTATTAATAATTAGAGAAAAGACAAAAGAAACAAAAAACAATCCAATCAACATCCACAGTATATTTATCTCCATCGGACTAAAATCAATTAATTGACATTTTCGAATTCAATGTTTTACATTTTTGAACTTAAAAATTTTCTCCTAAAAAGAAAAAATAATTTTTAAAATGGACTATTGAAATCTTTGAATAAAGGTGCCACCCGGTCTTTATCGGAAACGAGAGGGTCTTTTACTCCCCAGTCAATATTCAAATCCGGATCGTTCCATAGAATGGCATCCTCTGATTGTTTGTTGTAAAATTGGGTGCATTTGTAGAAAAAAACCGTATTTTCTTCAAGCGTAAGAAAACCATGGGCAAACCCGGGTGGTATCCATAGCATCTTTTTTTGTTTGGCATCAAGTTGAATGGGGAAATTCTGACCAAATGTTGGCTCTTGTTTTCTCAAATCTACCACAACATCCAGAACCGAACCAGCCATTACACGCACCAGCTTACCCTGCTGCCAGGGAGGTAGTTGAAAATGCAATCCCCGTAAAACATATGCTCCCGACATAGATTGATTATCCTGAACAAAATCGCCCGATAAACCATGCTCCTTAAAAAGATCCTTGTTGTATGATTCAAAAAAATAACCCCGTTTATCTTCAAACACCGAGGGTTCAACAATGAAAAGTCCTTTAAATGCTGTTTCCTTTACTTTCACTTTACTCTAAATTTTATGATTTAAGACTAAATAACCTTCTTATTAATGACTTTTTTTCCGCTTTATGAGATTCGTCATAATAGCCATATCCGGTACTGTAACCGCCATAATAATATCCATATGAATGTCCTTTATCATAGCCATAGCTTGAATATTCCTTGTCTACAGCATTTAAAACCACAGAGAGGTTTTTGATATGACTTTCGCTGATGAGACGATTAACGTTTTGAATAAACCCACGCTTGGAATAATTGGCTTTGAACATATAAACCGGATAATCAGCCAGCATAATGCTTTTCATCCCGTCTGTAACAATGCCTACAGGAGGGTTATCAACAATCACATAATCGTATTTGCTTTTAAGGTAAGAGATCATCTCATCCATACGAGGGGTAAGAATCAACTCCGCGGGATTGGGAGGCACAGGACCTGCTGTGATAAATTCCAGGTTTTTGACCTTAGAAGGTTGGATGCAGTCATCGATTTCATCTATTTTTGACAAGATCGTACTCACACCTTTCACATTCTCAACATTAAATCCTAAATGAATCTTAGGCTTTCGCATATCAAGATCTATTACAATTACTTTCTTGTTGCTGAAAGCCATAATTCCTGCCAGGTTTATAGCAAAAAATGTTTTCCCTTCACCTGAGATGGTAGAGGTAACAGCAACCATTTTAGGTCCGGGATCGTTGTTGATAAACTGCAGGTTGGTACGGATGGCGCGTAAAGACTCTGCGATCAATGATTTTGGTTTCTTCAGTACCAGCAGTTGATTTGAGGGTATTTCGCTCTTATAACGCGGAATAACGCCAATGACCGATGCCTGGGTATACTTGAGAATGTCGTGAAGAGATGGTATTTCATTATAAAACAAATACTTAAGTAGAAAAACGCCCAAACCTAAAAACACTGCTGCCAGCAGACTGCTCAAATATATTTGGCGTGGCTTGGGATAGATAGGCTGACCCGGGGTTGACGATCTTTCCAGAAGCACACTCTGGGATACATAACCCGCTCTTGAAATAGAATACTCAGCCTTTTTCTCTACCAATTGGTTATAAAAGCGCTCATTAATAGAATGTACCCTTTCAAGCATACTATACTCTATCAGGCTATAGCGCCCCGATTGCTCGAGCAATACTTCTTCAAATTGGTATATCTTTTCATTGAGTTCTTCAATGCTGCTATCTATGTTTTCCTTCAGGTTGGTTATGCTCTCTAAAAGCATTTTTTTCTGAATTTCAATCTGATAGTTCAGGTATTCGATCTGCCGGCTTTCAGGTGTTACTTCGTAAAGCATTTTCTCCCTTTCTATTAAAAGCTCTTCCAGTGTATTTAACATTCCCGAAATACTTGTTTTGAATTCGCTTCCGGATAAAATAGATATTAACCGGTAAACATCCACATCTTCATCAACATCCAGATTTTTCCCGATCTCAAGCAATATGTTTTTTTCCATTTGAAGAGAAATGATCTGATTTTCAAAATCCGCTATACGTCCCTGCAAGGTGGGTGGAGGTGTGAGGGTAATGTCATTAATGCCATGTTCCTTTCTGAACTCCTGCAGTTCCATTTCCGATTGCGATAATTTATCAAAAAGCATATCCAACTGGCTATCAATAAATTGAAGAATATTATTGGCACTCTCTGCTTTCTTTTCCAAATCATAAATGCTGAATTCGTCGGCAATAATATTAACAATATCAGATGCTTTTTGTGCATTAGTACCCTGATAACCCACCTGGATGGTTTTAGCAGCAGAATTCAATACATTAATTCGTATATCACCACTATAAGATCTCACAAGATTATCGGGATTATTAAGTATAAAGAAAAACGAATTTCTGCTGAACAGGTTTTGTTGTTCACGGATATTATCGAAGTTATGAATATCAACCTTTACATCCATTTCAGGAAGCTCATTTATGCCATTGATATGAATCTTTCTATTGATTGTTTTTCCATTGATTTCAAAAGTAAGCGATACATTTTCAGGATCGATAAAATTTAGATAAATGGGTATGCCGTAGATAGAAGGATTTTTCACCTCAGCATCAATGGTAAAAGGGGCATTTCGATACATTTCGAAATTGAGTACGCGTCCTTCTGAAAAATAAGATACCTCGAGTGGCAATCGTTGTAACGCCCTGTTGAGAAAGGTATTGGATCGCATCAGTTCAATCTGCTTTGCCAGATCATCTTCGTAAATATTTGTGGTAGGTAATATTCTTGAGGCTTCGTTATCCGAGCCCATTTGTATAACTGCAGAAGTTTGATATACAGGGGGAGTGTAGCGGATATAAAGCCATGCCCCCAGTATGGCAACAATAATAAAAGCAATGGGAAATAGGATATTCTTTTTAGATATATAAAGAAATAACTTTATATCTAACTCATCGTTTATATTGGATATTTTTTTTACTGTGGACTCTGTCATTTAATCAGTTAAACAAAGAATAAATAATGAGGGCTGAAGATAACAAGGAAAGGTAAGGTCCTACATTCTCCATGATTCTCTGCGGAATTCTTTCCCTGGGTTCAACATAAATGATATCATTGGCTTGTAAGACCATTTCAGCATTTTTAACCCCTTCTAAAGTAGAAAGGTCGATTAGAAAGACCTGCGGGTCATCAAGATCTCCTCTGATGAGTTTCACTTTGCCGGCCCTGCCGTCTGCAATACCACCTGCCATTGCCAATGCCTCAAAAAGATTTGTATTGGTGTTTTCAAGGTACAATACCTGTGAGTTTCCACCTCGTCCGCCTGGAAAAATAATTACTCTGTTGTTGGTAACCTGCAATTGAACATAGGGACGATTATAAAACTCAGAAAATTCTTTTTCTAAAAAAGCTTCTGCTTCCCTTAACGTCATACCACTCAACTTAATCCTTCCCAATACCGGAATTTTTACCTTTCCATCATGTTCTACAATATAAGTAAACTGCCCGGATCTTAATTGCTGTTGCTGACCAGCGTTTACAGGATCTACGAGCCGTTCACCCTCATTGGTAAATAACCGGAAAAGCAATTCATCATTTGGAGCAATACGGTATTCTACAATCTCGGGCACTTCACTGAAATCGGCATATTCGTAATCAAGTGGTGTCCGAAGCATGCGTTCAGGATTGAGTACCTGGCATGAATTGAAGATCAATAATCCAAAAAATATGAAAAAAAATTTTTTCACTATGAGTTTTTATATTTCAGGGAATTACACCGCATATATTGATTAATTGCAAATTTAGTAAAAGCAATCATTTTTCCATCCAAATTCTGTGTTTTTGCCTGCTTGTTTTTATAAATTACAGAAAATAAAAAAGTGCAAATACCTTTATAAATAAAACACCCACGCTGGATTTTAGTGCTTTTGGAAAGGATAAAACTTATGAAATCCTTTTTTTCTTTTTAATCTTCAATAATGTCTGTGGGTAAAATCACAGACCGTTTTTTATTTTTCTAAATTCAGTAAAGTAAAATGCACACTTTGCTGTGAATATAGAATGAAACCTGAAAACAGGCAAATCCTGCAGTTTTAACTTTCAGCTAACAGCGTATGCTTTTGAAGAAACAATACCCGGGAAATAGGAATTTCCCAGATGGTTCTTATACAAATCTTCCATATCCTCTACCAGTCTGCGGTAATGAAACTTCTGTCCTATTTTTTGCCATCCGTTTTCAGAAAAAAATTTTCTTATTTCATCGCTTTCTGTAAGTTTTTGCAAGTTTTCTGCAAATGCTTCTTTATTTCCTGCTTCTGAGAGCAAAGCCGTAGTACCGGGTATTACAACATCCTCTATGCCTCCAACACGTGTACTTACGATGGGTTTTCCTGCTGCCTGTGCTTCAATAAGACTCACAGGCGTGCCTTCATTGTGCGAGGTTAGGGTTATGATATCCAAACCTGCAAAAGCAAAATCTATTTCTTTTATCCAGCTGGTAAATGTTAGCGAGGCGGGATGATAATCGCCTGCTCCATTGACCCAATCAATACCCAGCTCTATGGCATTCTGCTTAATCAACTCTCTTGATTCACCATCACCAATTATAAATGCTCTCACCTTTCTGTTCGTTTTTTTCTGAAGAATACGAAATGCCTCTAAAAACAAACGGTGGTTTTTTATGGGTACCAACCTGCCTATGATACCAATAGCAATCTCATCTTCGGCAAGATGAAAACGAAGTCTGAACTGCATTCTTTTCTCATCCATTTTCTCCCGGAAGCGGGAAAGATCAAACCCTAAAGGGATGATATGTACTTTATCGCTTTTGCATATCTTATACTTTTGTGTAAGATCATATTTTTGGTTTTCTGAAAGAGCGATAATTCCTGATGTTTTTCGTCCGAGATGCTTTTCAATGGTCTTGTAAAAGCGGGTTTTTATGGGATGAAAATACGCATCAAACACATGTCCGTGAAAAGTGTGAAAGATATGTGGCACTTTCATTACCAAAGCAGCATGCCTGCCAAGTGCACCTGCTTTTGAAGCATGGGTGTGCACAATGTCGGGTTGAAAACTCCGGATGAGTTGCTTAAGTTTCTGAAAAGCTATATAATCATTAGCTGGCGATATTTCCCGTTTCATTTCCGGAATGATCAAAGGATCAATGCCCAGTTGCTGAACAATATATTCAGAATTTTTTTCGCTTGGATCATTAAGACCGCCCACCAGGAGGGTCTCAAATTCATTATCCATATACCTGGTAAGATAGGCTGCATTATAAGTAGGCCCGCCCAGATTGAAACGGTTCAATATACGTAAAATCCTTGGCATCTGATTACTTAAATTACTTTAAAAACAAAAACAGCGACAATATTACAAAAAATTAAAACCCGGATGGTAATAAATTATCTTTACTTTTCGTGATATTTCTGATACCAATGTTGAAAAACAATGATACTCCATACCTGAGCATGAATATCGGCGGGTTTTAACGAAAACAGGTTGCTCTTCATTTTGTTAATAACTTTTAGATTAAAAATACCCTGTTGTTCAATAAATTCCGCATTCAACCATTGATTCATGATCTTATCTTTTAATTCTTTTCTTAACCAGGATAGCAATGGTACTTCAAATCCCTGTTTTGGGCGGTCATACAATTCGGAGGGTAATTCTCTTCTGAAGGCATCACGAAGCATCTTTTTCCGCTGAAAACGATCAATCTTGTATTCGGAGGGCAAAGAGAAAACAAAATCCACCACATCATGATCCAGAAAAGGGACACGAACCTCCAGTGAATTGGCCATCGACATAAGGTCTATCTTGGTTAGCATATCGTTGGGCAAAACAAGTTGCATATCGGTAAGTAAAATTTGATCCATTCCGTCTTCTTTTCCGAAGTTTTTCAAGATACTGTTTTTTCTTAGCTGGTATTCAGTGTCGCTGGTTTTGTTTCTCAAAAGCGCAACAGCGTGTTTTTCGGTGCTGAGCGATGCCCATCTCCAGTATCGCTGGTTAGATTCCATGTTGGCTCCTTCCCCAAATCTGTGCAACTGCCTTATGCTGTTGGCAAACAGATTACTTCTGGATTGCGGTGCAAAACCAAGCAGCGGATATAAGATTTTCAACAATTTTACTTTAGCTCCGCCATAATGTGCCATCCAATGCGCCATATGCTTATTGTAACCGGCAAATAACTCATCAGCGCCATCACCGGAAAGGGCTACGGTCACTTTCTGACGTGTGTGCCGGCTCAGAATATAAACCGCAAGGGCTGATGAATCCGCAAACGGTTCATCGGTGTAATCCAAAACATCATACAGGCAGTCCAGCAGATCGTTGTTTGTCAGTGAGAAAACGGTATGCTCTGTTTTGTGCATGTTTGCTACCATCCGGGCGTACTTTGTTTCATCAAACATGGGCTGATCGCGAAACCCGATGGAAAAAGTATTCAGGTTCTTAACATGCCTTGAGGCGAGTGCCACAATAACACTGCTGTCGATACCCCCACTCAAAAATGCACCTAAAGGTACATCAGAAACAAGTCTTTTTACAACAGAATCTTCCATCTTCTCTTTCAGCATCTCCAAAGCTTTTTCATAAGATACTGTCTCTGCCGGATTTGGGTCTCTTTCTTGTATTGAATAGAATGTTTTTTGTTTGATCTCTCCTTTTGAAATTTTCAAAAACGTGCCAGGTAGAAGTTTAAAAACTTTCTGATAAATACTCCAGGGAGCGGGAATGTAGTTTAGTTGAAAATAGAGTCTGAGGGAAACAAAGTCAATACTGCGAGGAAATTGAAGTTCCATTAAAGCTTTCATCTCCGAGGCAAAAATCAATCGGTTTTGATCCTGGTAAAAATAAAGGGGTTTTATTCCAAACCGGTCGCGAACAACCCATAGCGAATGTTCTTTTTGATCATAAAAAGCAAAAGAAAAAAAGCCGTTGAGTTGATGGATGCCTTCCTCTCCTTTCTCTATTAACCAGTAAAGAAGTACTTCAGTATCAGATGAGGTTTTGAAGGCATATCTTTTGTTTGTTAATTCTTTGCGCAACCCCCGATAGTTGTAAATCTCGCCATTGAATACCAGTGTATAGCGGCCTGAAGAATCGGTAAAAGGTTGATTGGCGGCATCAGAAGTATCTATTATTGAAAGGCGGCTATGTCCGAATGCTGCATTGGAAAAATAAACGTGATCCTGCACTTCAGGACCACGTTTACGAAGTAAATCCGTTGATTTTGGGATTAGGGATTTTGTTTCTTCCGGAAGACTACCAAAAAAATATGCACCGCAAATACCACACATGGAGCTAAGATATATTCATCATCTGTTCATCTAATTTTCTCATCGCCAGGTAATCTTTCATGAAAGTTTTTTTTGGCCAAATCCACGCGCCCGAAGTGCCCGTTACAAATGAATCACCTCATCATATGCCGCAGCTGTTGCCTCCATCATTGCCTCACTCATGGTAGGATGCGGATGCACTGATTTGATGATTTCATGACCGGTAGTTTCCAGTTTGCGTGCCACAACAGCTTCAGCGATCATTTCGGTTACATTGGTACCTACCATGTGTGCGCCAAGCAATTCACCATATTTGGCATCAAAAATAACTTTTACAAAACCATCTTTTGCTCCTGCTGCACTGGCTTTACCAGAAGCAGAAAATGGAAATTTTCCTACTTTTATTTCATATCCGGCTTCTTTGGCGGCTTTTTCGGTATAACCCACTGAAGCTACCTCAGGATTGCTGTAAGTACAAGCGGGTATGTTATTGTAGTTTATAGGTTCGGGATGCTGGCCTGCTATCTTCTCCACGCATATAATCCCTTCTGCGGATGCTACGTGTGCCAATGCCTGCCCGGATACAACATCACCTATGGCATAATATCCTTCTACATTGGTACGATAAAACTCATCTACAACAATCTTATCTTTTTCGGTTTTTATGCCTGTTTCTTCCAACCCTATGTTTTCTATGTTGGTTTTAATACCTACGGCCGACAAAACAATATCGCATTCTACAATTTGTTCTCCTTTGGGGGTTTTTATGGTCACTTTGCATTGGTCTCCTGAAGTATCAACAGATTCAACTGAAGATTTGGTCATAATCTTCATACCTGCTTTTTTAAAAGACCTTTCCAGTTGTTTAGATGCATCTTCATCTTCGAGAGGTACAATAGCAGGCATATACTCCACAAGGGTTACTTTGGTTCCGATGGCGTTATAGAAATAGGCAAACTCAGAACCTATAGCACCTGAGCCTACTACAACCATAGACTGTGGCTGCCTTTCCAGAACCATGGCTTTTCTGTAACCAATGATCTTTTTTCCATCCTGTTTCAGGTTTGGCAATTCGCGGGATCTTGCGCCGGTAGCAATGATGATATGATTGGCGGTATACTCGGTTATTTTTCCATCTTCACCTTTCACTTCCACTTTTTTACCCGGTAATACTTTTCCAAATCCATTAATATGATCAATTTTGTTTTTTTTAAACAAGTATTGAACTCCCTTGCTCATTCCGGCTGCAACCTCACGGCTTCTTTTCACCATAGAGGGAAAATCTGCAGTGGGTTTTGTATCCAGACTTATTCCGTAATCATTGGCATGACTTATATATTCAAAAACAGTGGCACTTTTCAGCAAAGCTTTAGTGGGTATACAGCCCCAGTTTAAGCAAACTCCACCCAATTCTTCTTTTTCAACCACTCCTGTTTTCATTCCCAGCTGCGAAGCTCTGATGGCGGCCACGTAACCTCCAGGTCCGCTGCCAACAACAATTACATCATAATTCATATTGATAAATATTTAAGTTTGTATTTTTTTTGGTTGCGAAATTAAAAATTTTAGTGGTTTTTCATCGATAAAACTGAGAATATTTTCCTGCAAAATGCCAGGTTAAGAAAAAAATCCAAAATAATTAACCTGATGAGCAGATTTCCCTAGTGCGTATAGGTTTTACTTTTGTTTTGAATGTTTCGCTGATGACATATTTTCCCAATCAAATCAGTATCTTTTTCTATTGCATTTCCGACCACAAGCAGATCAGCACCTTTTTCCCATAAACCACGGGCAATATTGGCATTGGTAATACCACCTCCTATGATAAGCGGAAGTCCGATATTTTGTTTTACTTTTCTTACCATATTTTCACTTACAGGTTTGCCCGCTCCACTACCCGCATCAATATAGATGAGTTTCATACCCAGCATCTCCCCGGCCAGTGCCGTACAAACGGCAATATCGGTTTTATCGTAAGGAATGGGCATGGTATTGCTGATGTACTGTACAGAAGTAAGCCTGCCACTTTCCACCAGCATATAACCGGTTGAAATGATCTCTAAACCAGAACTTTGCAAAAAAGGTGCAGCTGTTACATGATTTCCTATTAACAACTCCGGATTTCTTCCCGATATAAGACTCAACAATAAAATGCCGTCAGCATGCTTACTTATCTGCAGCGTGCTGCCAGGAAAAAGAATCACAGGTACAAAAAAACGCTCTTTTATGATCCTGAGCGTTTGGTTAAAATGATCCTGCGTTATTAAACTTCCACCCACAAAAACAAAATCTACATTGTGTAAATTAACCATATAGGATAGCTGTTCCAAATAGGCAGGAGTTACTTTATCGGGGTCGATTAATACAGCCAGTTGTTTGCGGTTATTTTGTGCTGCATCTGTGATTTTCTGATAAATACTACTTTGCATGTATGTACCTGTGAAGATTTCTTTCTATCGATTTTTTCTATACCCGTTCATCTTTTATCATCCAAATGGATTGCTTAGTTGTTGCCTGTGAAACGCAATGCACCAGCATTCGTTCCTAATACTGCTATAATTCAAAAGGAAATGATAAGAAATGCCTTCAGAAATTACCATTTCATGCCTGATGAATCAATCCGTAATTTTTATCGAATGAACAGGGAACTTCTACAAAAGTAATAAATTTAACGGGCAATGGCATAAGCAAGAATATAATCATCTACCATTTGATATTGGATGGGTATGGTTTGTTTTTCATTGTCGTGTGCAATAGTGCCATAAACCAACCCTCTTTCCTGACTGGCAAAAGGTGCAATATAAATATGGTCTTTAAACAGTATATCGCGCTTACCGTGCAGTTTAAACAACGTTTCCTTGGCTGCCCAGATAATATATAACGATTCAAGGGAGTGATTTCCGTGAGATTCATTGATCTCACGGTCATTCAAAAACTTATGGCTAATGCGTTGAATTTTTTGTTCTATCCTTTCTATGTCAATACCCACAGAATATACCGGACTGGCAATTAATGCCGAATACTTACCACTATGCGATACAGAAATATGGCGCACGCCATTGTTCAGATAAGGCTTTCCATATTCGTCGTATGTAATAGCACTTAATTCATGATCATTGACAAGGTAAGGCAGTATCAGCCGGTAACTCAACCAGTGTTGTTTGCGGGTGGGGGTTTTGAGGTTGGAAAAAATCTCTTCCTCATCGTTTGACAATTGTATTTTCGAATACAATTCATCAACGCTTTCGTTGATCTCCCAGATACCAATAGAGGCATCGTGTTCAAATTTTTTTAAAAAAAGACTCATTTCTTTACTTTTCGACTGGATATTGTAAACAGAAAAATCAAAACGAATTCTTCATATCCGGTGGTGAACCATAAATCGATAATTCAGAAATTATATATTTTCAAAGCTTATCAGTAACTTCAGACCTTTTTCAACATGTGTTTAATTTGCAAAGGATACGCAAAAATATAAAATAAAAATGAACCTTTCAGATAAATTATCTTGACTTAGGACACCAATGTATAAACCCGTTCAAGATTACTACATCCTTGGATAAAATATTGTCCTCAGAAAGGTTTTGCCATCCTGTTGCATATTCCTTTATATGTAAATAACATTAATTAAAGTAAATAAAAAGGTGAACTTTTTAATTTATTTGTTGTATTGTTACTTGTATTAGCTTGCCTTTTACTGGGCATCAAATTTAGATAGAAAGTATTACATTTGCAAATCAAATCATTTTAAATCGATAAATCAATGGAAAACGTTTTAACAGAAACCAGATTACCTTACAGAATAGCGGATATATCGCTGGCTGAATACGGAAGGAGAGAAATAGATATTGCAGAAAAAGAAATGCCAGGGCTAATGTCTTTGCGCGAGAAATATGGTGCAGAGCAACCGCTAAAAGATGTACGCATCATGGGTTCGCTTCATATGACGGTACAAACAGCTGTTTTGATTGAAACACTGGTGGCACTGGGCGCAGATGTGCGCTGGGCCAGTTGCAATATTTTTTCAACCCAGGACCATGCTGCTGCCGCTATGGCAAAAGCAGGTATACCCGTTTTTGCCTGGAAAGGTGAAACTCTTGAGGAATACTGGTGGTGCACAGACCAGGCACTCTCCTTTCCCGATGGTAAAGGACCACAACTGATCGTTGACGATGGTGGTGATGCTACACTGCTGATTCATATGGGATACAAAGCAGAAAATGACCCCTCCACTATAGATAAAGAACCCGGCAGCAGAGAAGAAGCAGAAATTCTGAAGTTGTTGAAAAAAAATCTTGAGACCGATCATGGTAAATGGCAGCGCTTTGTAAAAGACTGGAAAGGGGTTTCTGAAGAAACCACCACAGGTGTTCATCGACTTTATCAAATGCTTGAAAATGGAGAACTTCTTGTTCCTGCCATCAACGTCAATGATTCTGTTACAAAATCAAAATTTGACAACCTTTACGGATGCCGCGAATCACTGGCCGATGGAATAAAAAGAGCAACAGATGTTATGATTGCCGGAAAAGTTGTTGTGGTATGTGGATACGGAGATGTAGGAAAAGGTTGTGCCAAAAGCATGAGAGGATATGGTGCAAGAGTGGTGGTTACTGAAATAGACCCTATTTGTGCATTGCAAGCCGCTATGGAAGGTTTTGAAGTAAAACCCCTTGAAGATACACTGGATGAAGGAAATATATTTGTAACCGCTACGGGAAACCGCGATGTGATTACCGTAGAACATATGCAGCAAATGAAAGATCAGGCAATTGTTTGCAATATCGGCCATTTCGACAATGAAATACAGGTTGATAAATTAGACCAACTGCCGGGTGTGGAAAAAATAAACATCAAACCACAGGTCGATAAATATGTTTTCCCAAAAGGCAATGAGATTTTTATGCTTGCAGAAGGCCGGCTGGTAAACCTGGGTTGCGCAACCGGACATCCCTCGTTTGTAATGAGCAATTCGTTTACAAACCAGGTTTTGGCACAAATTGATCTTTGGAAAAATGATTATGAAACAGCGGTGTATCGTTTACCCAAACACCTTGATGAAGAGGTTGCCAGATTGCACCTCGAAAAAATTGGAGTGAAACTTACAAAATTATCCAAAGAACAGGCTGATTATATTGGTGTTAAACCAAACGGACCTTTTAAACCCGAACATTACAGGTATTAAAATCCATTTTTTTTCAATTTCAGGGCGGTATTTTGATCAATATCGCCCTTTTTTTTGCCTGGTTAACCATTTAATTTTGCTTTTAAAACACCTTCAATTCCCCGTTAAAAAGTAAAGATATGAACCACACCATGACAATTCTATTGACAAACAAGTGGATGATTCTAATTTTGCAACACGGAGAAAATTAAAAACCTGAGTTTTGGCGAACTCCATCTGACCTACTTAATGAAATTATAAACAGATAAAAATATTATTGTAAGTGTATTGAAATTTTCCCCTATACGGGTAAAACAATGTTTACGTAATTTATGAATTGATTATATTTGTCTCTACTTTAATGAAAATGATGAATGAGTCTGCTCCGAAAAGTCCTTTTTAATTAATTAGTGAAAATACAGATTCTTATTTGCTTGATATTCAACAACATGAATTACTGTTAATTTGTGTAATTTGTGGATAATAAACCTTTTCAGAGTGGGTTCATGAATATGATTTGAAAATTATATTTCGTTTATTTTAGGATACAAATAGTTTATATTAACATTTAATGGTTTCTGGTACGATTATAATTGATTTTTGAAGAAAATAACCCCACCGGGGGGCTGGTTTGGTGGATTGCCATGCACAACTACCGGCAGAATGGCGGCTATGCTGCCTGTTATAAACTCAGTAGTGAAAAGATTGGTGGTCAGAAAATTGTTTTCATTGACAACAAGCCACAACCCGGCAAAATTATTCAATTTAAAAGTTAAGAAATTTACCTGATACTTATAAACTGAGATGATTAGGGATTTTAGTTCTGTTGAAAAGGTAGATATTCATGTTTTCTGTTTTTCAGGTATATTTGTAACATTAAAATAAATCGTTTCAGTATTTAAAATCATAATTAAAAAAGGTATTTTGGGGCAGCCCTGAAGAACATTTGTATTATTTTTTCATAAATGAGTCTAATCTGAGAAGGAGTTTTCAGAAAAACATGCAAAAATCACATATTTTTAATTATTTGAATATCAGATATTAAAACTGACTTTCATGCGTGTAATTTGTGAGTAATTTGATTTTATCACCTATTTATTAATTGTGTTTAGAAAGAATTAAAAACCAGAAAACCAGAAAAAAATATCATGCATTTCCTCTACAATCTGTTTATCAAACTCTATTATCTGTCGGCCATGCTGTTATCTTATTTTGATAAGAAGGCTCAAAAATGGGTTGACGGAAGAAAAGGTTTGATGGAATATATCGCTTTAGAAATTGACCAGGAAGAAGAACATGTATGGTTCCATTGTGCTTCTTTGGGCGAATTTGAGCAGGGAAGACCTGTTATTGAAAGATTTGGAAAAGATAACCCGGAATACAAGATTGTACTCACCTTTTTTTCTCCCAGCGGTTATGAGGTACGAAAAAACTATCCCGGTGTTGATTATGTCTTCTATCTTCCTTTAGATACACCTTTGAATGTGAGAAGATTCATAGAATATGTTTATCCCAGAATGGCCATTTTTGTGAAATATGAATATTGGTTTAATTTCCTTCATACCCTTCATGAATATAAAATACCCATTATATATATATCAGCTATTTTAGGAAAAAAGAATATTTTCTCCAGATGGTGGGCAAAATGGTTTAGAAATGAATTGAAAAAAGTGACTTATTTTTTTCTGCAAAACAGAGAATCGGTTGATTATCTCAATACTATGAATATCAGAAATGCTATTGTGAGCGGAGATACAAGATTCGACCGGGTTTCTGCCATCCGTGAGAACCCTTCATCTTTTCCCAAGGTTGAAAAATTTATACAGGGTTCCTTCATTTATATAGCGGGCAGCACCTGGCCCGAAGATGAAAAATTACTCATTGAACTCATCAATAAAAAATACAACGACATCAAATTCATCATTGCACCACATGAAATTGACCAGGAAAACATGAATAAAATCATTTTTGCAACACACGGAAAAGTAGTAAAATACTCAGAATACGATGAGCAAAAATTTAAGGAAGCGCAAGTGCTCATCATTGATCGCATTGGTATGCTTTCACATTTGTACCAGTATGCTTCTATTGCATACATTGGCGGAGGTTTTGGCCATGGTATTCACAACACCCTGGAGGCAGCTACTTTTGGTATGCCTGTAGTATTTGGTCCTAATTATCAAAAATTTAGTGAAGCCAAAGACCTGATCCGATTAGGGGCAGCGTTTACGGTCAAATCAAAAGAACAACTCATTGATGTTTCTTATAAACTTCTCAGCGACTACAACTTATTGAGCAAATGTTCAAAAATATCTATGAACTATATAGAACAAAAAAGGGGGGCTACCGATACCATCATGCTCTTTTTAAATGCCATGATCAATCCCCGGAAATATCACACAACCAAAATTGACGATTATCTGATGAATTGAATTGATTTTCTGCTATTTACAACCGGTAAAAATTTTTAGTTTACTTTAAACGATAAAAATCCTTACAAGCAATTAAAAATTATTCACTAAATTCGTTTTTTATCACAAAAAACAAAGATTATGGGATTTTTAGTAAAAGTATTGGTTACAACCCTTGCGGTTGTTGTTGGATCATATATTTTGCCTGGTGTTGAAGTCGAAGATTTTTCTACTGCCATAGTAGTAGCATTTGTGCTGGGAATTTTAAACGCAATTTTGAAACCGATACTGGTTATCCTCACCATTCCGGTTACCATTCTCACGCTTGGTCTTTTTCTGCTGGTTATTAATGCATTGATCATCATGCTCACTGCCAGTCTTATCGATGGGTTTGATGTAAGCAATTTCTGGATTGCCATTATATTCAGTATCCTTTTGTCAATTATTTCGGGTTTGCTTACGTTGGGATAAAAAAGCCTGTTTTTCAAAAAGAGTTTTTCTTCTCTCCATGTAAAAATCAAATCATCTGTTTGATGAGCATATCGTAATCATTTTCGGAGATCGGGTAATGCAGACCATTAACTTTGTTTTTAAACATTACACTTTTAATTTTCTCTTTATCATTTTCAGAGGCAATATCATAGCCTGCTTCTTTCATTGTCAGGGGAGCCTGAAGCGATTTGAAGAGGTATTCAATTTTAAAGATAGTATCTTCAACCGTACTTGCTTCAAACAATGCAGCACCCAGTTGTTTGATCCTCTCGGGTATGCGGTCTTTTTGTAATTTTAACCATGCAGGGTAAGCAATTGAAAGGGAAGCACCATGAGGTACATCATAAACAACCGAAAGGCTATGACCGATGAGATGTACACCCCAGTCTCCGGATTTTTTGCCATATACAGTCATTCCATTAAGAGCACAGGTAGCAGCATACATGATACGAGCACGAAGATCATAATTTTCAAGATCATCAAGCAACATGGGTCCGTATTTCATTGCTTCTTTGATGATTGAAACAATAAACCTGTCAGACAGGGAGGCATCTCCCTCGCCAAACCAAACCTCGAGAGAATGAGCTATAAGGTCAACCACTCCATAGGAGGTATAATTTAGTGGCACTGTTAGGGTGTAGGTAGGATCAAGGAAGCTGTGTTTGGGATATATAAGCGGATTGCCATAACCGATCTTTTTTTGCTCGCAGGTGCTCTGCACCACTGCCACAGAATTCATTTCGGTACCAGTGGCGGCCAGGGTTAAAACAGCGATCAATGGAACAGCATCTTTGGGTTTGTATTTACCGGTAACAATGTCCCATGCCCGGCCATCATATTTCATAGCCAAAGAAATGATCTTGGCACTGTCTATCACACTTCCTCCCCCCAGGGCTACAATCACATCAATTTTTTGCTGTTTAGCCATAGTAGCAGCTTCATCAACGTTATCGATCAAAGGATTTGACTTTATTCCGCTATATTCAAGTATTTCACAGCCAACACCACTCAGAGAGTCAACAACCTGATCGTAGGCTCCGCTCTTTTTCACCGAACCTTTCCCGATAACCAAGAGCACCTTCTTACCGAATCCGAAGGTTACTTCACCCAATTGATCTGTAACTCCTTTTCCAAAATGAAGTTTAACCGGGTTATACATAACAAAATTTTCCATAATTGATACTGATAAAAGATTTTACAATTAAAGGATTATGATACAAAAATACTAATCCTGCGGTTTTTGAAAAATGATTGAATCGCGGTAGACCGAAGAAACCTGAAAAAAACCTTTTGCTCCATTGCTCAGATTGGTAGGTATATTTGCTGGTGGAGCGCCCGCAAAAGGATTCCCCGAAAGATCGGTCTGGAAAAAAAAGATATTGTAAAAATTGTAATTCTCTTCGGATATACTCCTGATTTCCACTACCAATCTGTCTCCTTCCAAAACCTCTTCTTCATTAAAACCCAAAACCGACAATGAAACATAATCCTGCAAAGATTCGTCACTCAGCACATTTTTTTGATTCGGACGTGCAGTTTCCAGAGTGTCTCTAACATACATATTAAAAAGGTAATAATCTCCCTCTTCTTCGAATTCCTCGAAATGGACATATACATCATAAGAATCTATTTCACCAAAACCCAGTTGTGAAAATAAACTTAACTCTACGGTTACAGAATCCAGAACAGGTACCGGGCGAAATTCACTCTCAGCAGTATAAACATTCTCATTGTGGCTGATTTGCAGCTGATAGGTCGTTTGGGTAAAAGCATTACTGATCTGATTATTGTAGTAATGACCGGCAAGGGTATCTACATCACTTTCCGTGAAAGTGAAAGTGTTTTGACCATCGGTGATCTGAACTAAAGCACCCGAAACAGGATTTCCAAAAGAACTTTCATAATAAGAAGATGATTCCGATAACCTGATCCATTGTTTTCTTCCATCGTCGGTTAGATTTGCTTCTACCACCAGAAAAGAACCTTCTTTATCGGCAAGGTCAAGCACCACATCTTTTTCACAGGAAAAAAATACTGTAAATACTGCTAAAAAAGAAAACCATCTGAGTAATTTTTTCTGTAGATTCATAACACCAGATACATTAAAAATTAAAATTCCAGGTTACAGCGGGTATAGGTCCGGGAATATAAAAATAAGATGAATTGGGTATTCCCGGTCTTTCTTCATTTTCAGCAAAAGAAATGGATATAGGATTGGCTCTTCCATAAACATTAAAAACTGAAAAGTTCCAGCTGCTTTGAAAACGGATATTATCACGACGGCGAATTTCAGGTGTATAAGTAACAGAAAGGTCCAGTCGATGATAATCGGGCATTCTGTTGGCATTTCTTACATCGTAAACGGGTGCAAAGGCTCCCTGATAATATATTTTTCCAATGGGAAGGGTAAAAGCCCTGCCAGTGGCATACACAAAATTAATACCGATATTCCATTCGGGAGTGTAATCATAACTACCCGATAAACTCAGGTCGTGTCTTCTGTCGTTTGGAGAAAAATAAGGATTCCCATCGTTAATACCGGGTATTTTTCTTTTTGCTACAGACCATGTGTATCCCAGAATGCCATTAATCCTTCCGGAAGGCTTCTGTAAAAGAAATTCGGCGCCATAAGACCAACCTGTGCCGGTACGTAATTCTCCTTCAACGAATTCATTTCCCAGAATATCACCGTTATCAATAACATCTGTAATGTTTTTAAAATCTTTGTAATATATTTCTACAGATGATTCTATCATGTTATCACTAAAATTTCTGAAATACCCCAGCGCCAGCTGGTCAGCAATCTGGGGTTCTATGTTGTTGCTAACAGCAAACCATACATCATAAGGCGCTACCGATTGAGCACTTTGCGCCTGCTGCAGGTACTGTACCATTCTGTTGTAACTGGCTTTTACCGACGATAATTCGTTGATCTTAAAACGCATACTGGCGCGGGGTTCAAGGTTTAAAAACTGGTCGTAGACTTCACCCCGTTTCAGATCAAGGGTATCGGCTACTTCCCACAGAAGCGGATCACTTTGATCGTATGTATATTGTGCACCCGGACCAATGACCTGATAAATGGAATTTCTTATTCCCACGGCGAGGGAAAGTCTGTTGTCAAACAAATTTTGCTCATAATTGGCATAAATACCATGTTCTAAACCATTATTTAGGGTAAGGTCGATATTGGTGTCGGCGGCACCTTCAACAGTGGCTGAAACAGTTCCTGGATCAAGGTTGTGATAAATGCTTTGTATCCCAAAATTTAACGTACTTTCTTCGGTGGGCAGCCAATTAAAATCTGCTTTAACGTTTAGATTATGAAGAAAGGACTTCCACTGAAAATCAGCCGGACCAACCTCTCCTGTGATATTGAACTGATAATTGCTGTATAAAAAAGAGATATCTGAAAAGAAATTCTCTCTGAAAAGATGATTCCACCTCAGTGTCATTGTTGTGTTTCCCCAGTCAAAACCAAACAAGTCGCTAAGCATGGTAACATCGCGTCCGAAATAACCGGAAAAGAATACTCTGTTCTTGTCATTAATCACATAGTTGGTTTTCCAGTTCAGGTCATAAAAATAGAGTTGGGTTTCTCTTTGGGTTTCATCAGAAGATAGTTTCAGAAATAAGTCGGCATAGGTGCGTCTTCCGGAAACCAAAAAAGAACTTTTTCCACGCTGAATTGGCCCCTCTGCTGTCAACCTGCTGGATATCAACCCTAAACCACCATTTACCTTATACCGATCTTTGTCGCCGGTTTTCATATTGATATCGAGTACCGAAGACAATCTGCCCCCATACTCCGGAAATATGCCACCTTTGTAGAGCTTTACGTCGTTGATGGCATCTGGATTAAAAACCGAAAAGAAATTAAACAGATGAGAGGCATTGAAAACTACGGCATCGTCTAACAAAACAAGATTTTGATCAGCATTGCCACCACGAACAAAAAAACCGGTATTTCCATCTCCTGCAGATTGCACACCCGGCATCAACTGTATGGTTCTCAGCACATCTACCTCTCCCAAAAAGGCAGGTATTCTTTTGATCGTTTCAATATCAAGGGTTACAGCACTCATCTCTGTATCTTCTACATTACGATTGGTTCTTTCGCCGGTTACCAGCACTTCATTGAGCCGAAGTCCTCCACTATCCATCCAGATATCCAGTACCATATCAGAGGTAAGGTCTATTTTTTTTTCCTGACGCTGATATCCCACAAATGAATACACAACCCTATGCTCACCTTCATCAAGGGTTAATTCATATTTTCCATTCATATCAGAAACAGTACCTTTTTCCAGTTCCGGAACATATACATTAACCCCTGTCAACCTTTCCCCGGTATTTTCATCTTTAATGGTACCTTCCAAAATATAATTTTGCGCTGTGGTTATATTTATTATTCCGGTAATAATAAGTATTACTAAAATGCTTTTTTTCACGAACTAATGCTGGTTATTTAAAAAATTATGCAGGATGTGTATTTCGTAAACAGGTTATATTTCTATTTGTTTCATTCATAAGATTAATTTCAGATTATTTTATGCAAACAATAAAGCGACAAATTAGTTTAAAACAGATATAACGCACCAAAAAATAATCAATTGTATTATTTTTATTATTAAATTTGGGTGATGCGTAGAAATGTATTCCATATAACATTTTCTGTTTTTCTGGCGTTGATGTTCATTGTTTATGCCAGTGGCATTGCTATTGAAAAGCATACCTGTAATTCGTGTGACATCATAACTTACAGCATTTTCAGCGGTGAAAACGATTCATGCTGTATGGATACAGAAGCAGGTGCATGCCAGATGGGAGATAATGCCGAATCCTGCTGTTTTGATCCCCAAACAGAACAACAGCAAAATCCTGCATTGAACGGTGAAAAATGCTGCACATTCGATTCTTTTTACCTGTCTGTATCTGATCATTATTCACCCGGGCAAATCAGGCAGGTTTTGTCAGGTTCTCATCAATACATCAGTCTTTTACCTGATCTTTTGTTTCAACAAAATGAAATATCTGCCGCTGATGAAATAAATCCCCAATATAACAATACACCCTATTTGCTATACTCCTCTTCCCCTCAGGGAATTGAGTTTTTGATCTTCACACATCAACTCAAGATTGACAGCGAGCACGAAACTTCACTTTCCTGAGGTCACATCATTACCTATAGTTACCACATATTGTAAATAGTAAATCACCACGTCTGCCTATTATGTGGTAATATGTTTCATTATTTGATCGCTGACCAATAATCTTCCATTATTTTATATTTTACAATGCCTTTGATAACTAATCATTGCCTGAGCTATACTGTGCAAAAAAAGGTTATGTGTATTAAAACAAATTTTTAAATTCAAAAAATCTATTCGTATGAAAACAATCAGAATTTTCTCCATAGCTTTAGTTATTTCCCTTATTTCTATT
>CAYPFV010000019.1:0-32603 GCA_964410015.1 uncultured Bacteroidales bacterium | reverse complement strand
TAACTTCATCTGTAAGGAAATTAATATCTTTTTTGAGGTCTCTTAAATTAGCCATATTTTTTTTAGTTTTGGTTTAGTTTGCAAAGATACTAAAAGCATTACAAGGTAAAATAAAAATTCCACCTACAAAGCAATAATGCTATTGATATTACTTGCTTTAACATACACATCAACAATTTGTTGTGGGTCGTCCATATACTGTTTTGCTGTAATGCTGATATACTTTCCGTTACGGGATTCTTTGCGGTAAATGACAGCATTTTCACTGAATAATGATTCTACCCGCGCAACATTTTTATGAGATACAGGAACAATAAACTTAAACATGTAAAGGATAGGCCAACTTTTTATCTGGAGAAGTTTACTTTTCAGGGAATCAAAAGATTTCATAAAGGAATCAGTTGTTGATTATATCAATAATTTCTACTTCGAAAACCAGGCACGCATTGGGCCGGATTCCATAAGGAGGATAAGCGCCATAACCTAATCCTGAGGGGACAAGAAGGATGGCTTTGGCACCGGAAGTAAGAAGCGGGAGACCTATTCGCCATCCGGTAATCATAGATTCCAGATTAACATATTGTCCATTCCTGGATTCAAATACTTCTTCATCTTTCAGATAATAACCTTCATAATTCATTTTTACTGTAGAAGAGGTTGTGGGGTGAGTATTTCCGGTACCTTCTCTTTCAATCACATAAAAAAGACCCGATTCATGTTCTTCGGCATCAAGGTTGTTTTCAGCAATATAATCCAGAATTTTCTCTCTGTCTTTCTCAGCGATTTTTTCCGGATCATCGGTTCCACAGCTTTGGAAAAATAAAGGCAGTACTACCAGAAAAAGGAGTATTTTATCGGGGGATAAATAATAAGAATTAAATGGGTTCATTTCTTGCATTAAAAGGAATAAATATCTGTAAATTATATTCGTAGCATTAGCAATTGCGGAGACAGAAAAAGGTCGCAAATGACCGATCACGAAAGAATTTCTTTTACAATTTGAGAAATAATTTTATTATCTGCTTTTCCGGCCAATTGTTTGGATGCAACGCCCATTACTTTACCCATATCTTTCATGGATGAAGCGCCGGTTTGATCAACGATCTGCTTAATTTTTTCTTTTATCTGATCTTCAGACATCTGCTCGGGCAAATACTGCTGAATAACTTCTGCCTGTTGCATTTCCTGCTCAGCCATTTCAGTTCTACCCTTTTCATGATAAATTTCAGCAGATTCTTTTCTCTGTTTAACCAGTTTCTGCAATATCTTCAATTCTGTTTGTTCATCCAGCTCTTCAGAAGCACCTTTTTCGGTACGCTGCACAAGAATAGCATTTTTCACAGCGCGCAATGCTTCGAGTTTATCTTTTTCTTTAGCGAGCATGGCTTTCTTAATATCTGCATCAATTTTTTGAATCAAACTCATTTAAAAAAGCATTTAAAGCGTGAATAAAATAATTGCCCTGAATTTTTTTCTCCTTTAAGGCATGGATTATATTTCAATTCAATGCTTTTAACGGAGATGATCAGATCTTATTACCTGTTAGGACAAAATTACACAAAAAACCGGAAAGGTTCATATCCTTCCCGGTTACGAATAATATAAAAGGTAATAAAGGTTCGATCTGTCTTGATTTGCCTCAATCTACATTATCATGTAAAAAGGAGTTATTGGATTTGATCTGTGTCTTACCATTTTTTTCATAAAGAGTATAACGTGAAACCTGTGATTCTGAACTAGGTTGTACATGATTTAAAGAAACATTTCTTCTGAGATATGCAGGTTTTTTTTCCAGATCACTTAATCCTTCAGGGGTTCTGATTTGCATACTCAGTTCTCTGAGTTGATGTTCTCTTTCAAGAACTTTTCTGCGCATATCAAAATCAGAAGCTTCAACCTCATTGTGTTTATTCTTCTCAGTTTCGTTTTTCTTTTTATGGGATTGCTCCGCTTTATTCTCAATAAAATTAGGTTTAAAGTTTTTATCTTTAGATTGATTATTCAAATCATTAGATTGATTATTCAAATCAAAAGTATAAGTGTATTTATGATTTGAGTTCAAATCAGAATTGTTATCGTTGCTATTTCCTTCTGAATTAACTTTGGAAGTAGATTTGCTGATGATCTTCATTTCGTTATTTTCAATATTTTTATTTTTTTCAGGATTCACAACTTTCTTTTCTTCCAGGTTCACAACTTTTTTGGGTTCGTTTCTGACGGCAAAATCATACCCGAGGTCAGAATTTTCACCAAATCCTGTTGCAACAAGTATCACATTGATTTTGTTTCCAAGACTTTCATCTTTACCATAGCCCCAGATGATGTCGGCAGTAGATCCGGCTTCCATTTGAATATAATCTGTAATTTCTGTTATCTCATCCATCAGTATTTCTTCCTTACCACTAACGATATTGAGCAATACATTGCTTGCCCCTCTTATATTGTTATCATTAAGTAATGGCGATGCCAGAGCAGTCTCCACTGCTTTCAGGGCCCGGTTTTCTCCTTCTGAACTACCGCTACCCATAATGGCAACTCCGCTGTCTGACATAACCGTTTTCACATCTGCAAAATCAACATTTACGCCCCCTGTAAGCGTGATGATTTCAGCAATGCCTTTGGCAGCGGTGGTTAAAACGTTATCGGCTTTGGAGAAAGCATCTGTAACAGTCAAGTTTCCATAAAGATCACGCAATCTGTCATTACAGATTACAATAAGTGCATCCACATTTTCTTTGAGTTCTTTTAATCCCTCATCTGCCTGCATCTTTCTTTTTCTACCTTCAAAAGCAAAAGGGCTGGTAACAATTCCCACGGTGAGTATACCCAGCTCTTTTGAAGCTTTAGCAATAACCGGGGCTGCTCCTGTTCCGGTGCCGCCGCCCATACCGGCAGTTATAAAGAGCATTTTGGTATTTTTTTCGAGTATTTCTTTGATGCGATCCAGGTCTTCAATAGCAGCATTTTTGCCCACAGCAGGTATACTGCCGGCACCGCGACCATCAGTAAGACTAACTCCGAGTTGAATTTTGTTGGGTACAGGGCTGCTGTCGAGAGCCTGGGCATCGGTATTGCAAACAATAAAATCAACGCCTTCTATGCCTTGTTTAAACATGTAATTTACGGCATTGCTTCCTCCACCGCCTACACCAAGAACTTTAATATCGGAAGATTGATTTTTTGGTAAATCGAAGTTTATCATATCTGAATTCATAATTTCTGGTTCTTTGGTTATTAAAATTTTATTTACTTGCTAAAAAATGAGTTGGTTTAATGCAAATCATTTTTTCATTAAAAAACAAAGAAAAACTTAGTCTGTAGTATCATTTTCGAAGAATTGCTTCCCTTTTTGCATAATGATATCAAAAAAGTTTCCTTTACTTTTCCTGGAATGATTTGAGACTTGCCCGGCTTTTCTGCGTTTTTGGGTTTCAGCATTTTCAAATCCCTTTATCACCAAACCCACACCTGTAGCATGCATAGGTTTACTTACTTCATCAGAAGCAGCCTTTGCCAGATGTTCGCCGGGATAACCTATTCGGGTATCCATACCTGTAATAAAGGAAGTAAGCTGGGCAATATGTTTTAATTGGCTACCCCCACCGGTAAGCACAATGCCAGCAATAAGTTTATTTTCAAAACCAGAGCTCCGGATTTGATAATAAACATGTTCTACTATTTCTTCCGTACGAGCTTGTATGATGCTGGCCAGGTTTTTTAAGGATATTTCCTTAGGTTCGCGACCTTTTAATCCTGGAATGGAAACGATCTCCTCATCTTTATTTTCACTGGCCAGTGTGGATCCGAAATTAACTTTGAGTGCTTCAGCCTGTGTTTTAATGATTGCACATCCTTCCTTTATATCTTCTGTTATGACATTTCCTCCCAAAGGGATTACCGCAGTATGCCTGATAATATTATCCTGGAAAATAGCAATATCGGTTGTACCACCGCCAATATCAACCAGTGCCACACCAGCTTCTTTTTCTTCTGCACTAAGCACAGCCTCTGATGATGCTAAGGGTTCAAGGATCAGGTCTTCAATTTCCAGTCCTGCTTTGGTTACACATTTCTCAATATTACGTGCAGCAGCCAGTTGCCCTGTAATGATGTGGAAATTGGCTTCCAGACAGATTCCTGACATGCCTATGGGTGCTCTTATGCCTTGTTCGTTGTCGATGATATAATCCTGAGGAATAACATGTATGATGTCTTCGCCGGGAGGCAAAACAAGTTTATACATGTTATCGATAAGGTCATCCACATCTTTTTGGGCAATTTCTTCGTCAATACTATTGCGCATAATACTACCTCTGTGCTGCAAGCTTCGAATGTGCTGTCCGGCTATACCCACATTCACAACCCTTATCTGCACACCGGCATGCTGCTCCGCTTCACTCACAGCGGATCTGATTGAATCTACAGTATGCTGAATATTGGCAACCACACCGCGTGAAACACCCATAGACGGACTTTTGCCAAGTCCCAGGATTTCTATTTTTCCATATTCATTTTTCCGGCCAACGATACATGCTATTTTCGTTGATCCGATATCTAATCCTACAATTATTTCTGAAGATACCATAGCATTTTTTATTTTGAACAAACAATCTGATTTTTAAATTTTAAATTTACACGTTGATAATGATTCCATCCTTTTTGACTCAATCCATTCTGGTAAAACAATACCAGTTTTTCAAATTTCTCTTCCATATAATCCAACCTTCCAAATTCAATGGTATGAGAACCATTCTTTGGGATCATTTCAAATTCGCCGTTTCTTGTAATATAAATCTGATCGATCCAGGCTTTCAGAAAAGAATCCTCCGAAATATAATCAAGCAGAAAAAGCAAGTCCTGAAGTACTTTGTCAGAATTTTCCTGATCGCTGTTTTGCTGGTTATATAAATCAACGACCGTAGAAAACCTTGTTTCTATATACCCTGCAACTACGGGCACCCGGGCAGTATAATAAGGAGAAGTTTTCATGAGTTTACCCTCAATGTCAATATAAAATGATTCATTGTATTTATTGATAATTCGGGCAACAGGCTTACGCTGAGTAATACTGGCATAAATATCTCCATCTACAGTAAGATATACATCGCTTTTGTGGACAAAGTGCATTTGATTGATAAATGCTTCAATTTTTTCTAAGGAAATCAGGTTTAATGGTTTCCCTGGCAAGGAATCAAACTGAGCATAAACCTGACTAACTACCCTTGCAGAATCTACAAAAGACAATCGCTCATCGAGCAATACAACAAAATTGCGGCATTTTTTTGACTGGTTTTTTAATCCTGCGGAAGATACCAGTACAAAAAATCCTGCAATAATCATGATGAAAGTCAAAACAAGCGATATTTTTTTTATCATGACAATATCTTTTTAATGGGTTGAACAAACCGGTCAATGTTTCCTGCACCCATGGTTATAAAAACCTCGAAGCGATTATTTTCTACAAAATCCAAAATATCTTCATCGGATAAAAGCAATTTTTCGGGACAATTTAACTGATCAAGAATAAGTTGGGAATCAACGCCGGGTATCGCAAATTCACGGGCGGGATAAATATCCATTAATATCACCTGGTCAGCACTACTGAGCGAAAAAGCAAATTCGGCAGCAAAACTTTGTGTGCGACTATACAAATGAGGTTGAAACATTACCGTTATTTTTTTACCCGGAAATAACTCCCTGGCTGAAGAAATACATACTTTAATTTCTTCAGGATGATGAGCATAATCATCAATAAAGATAATTTCTGGTGTTTGTAGATGGATTTCAAATCGTCTCTTTACCCCTTTATATGTTTCAAGTGCCTGATCAACAGCATCGGGCGAAACCCCTGCTTTTATACTTAAGGCAACTGCAGCAAGTGCATTTTCAAGATTATGCCTGCCATTTACAGAAACAAAAAAATTTTTGTGTATTTGCTTATGTATGAATTCCACCTTATACTTTCCGTTTACGATGGTAATATTCTGAAAAGAAAAATCATCTGTTTTGGCAAAACCGTAAACTTCCGGATTCAATTTTTTTATTTTGATTGATTTTTCGGCTACTGAACTTTTCACAATACGTTTTTGATTGTTTTTTGTAATAGAAGCAAATTGAAAAAAGGCCTCTTCCAGTTCATTTTCAGAGCTATAAATATCGGTATGATCTGAATCTAAAGAGCTGATGAGTGAAATTTCGGATTTCAGATAAAGAAAGGAGCGATCAAATTCATCTGCTTCAGCCACCATCCATTGAGATAAATCATCTGCAATGAGGTTGGTATTGTAATTTGCACTTACACCGCCCATGAAAGCAGAAACGGGTATGCCGGCAGTTTTAAAAATGTGGGCAACCATACTTGTAATGGTCGTTTTCCCATGAGTGCCGGCAACAGCAATTGTACGGATTCCCTCTGAAATAATTCCCAGCAGTTCGGCTCTTTTCACCATAGGAATCTTTTTTTCTTTCAAATAAGCCAACTCAAGATTATTTAAAGGAATTGCAGGTGTAAACACAACAAGATCGATATTTTCAGGAATCAGGGCGGGATTATCAGAATAATGGACATAAATACCTTCTTTTTCCAGAGAAAGTGTAAGATCGGTGGGTGTTTTGTCATATCCGGCAATATACTTACCCTGCTTATGAAAAAAGCGAGCAAGGGCACTCATACCGATTCCACCGATACCCAGAAAAAAGATTCTATGTATGTTTTCAAAATTCATAGTCAATCTTTTACTAAACTTAATGCCACGGTAGCAATGTTGCGGGCAGCATCTTTATAAGCCAACCGTGTTATTTTTTCCTGTAATTCAAAAAGTTTTTTTTCATCATAGATCAATTCCACAATGGCAGGACCTAATATTTCACCCGCCAGATGATCTTTTACCAGTATAGCCGCATTTATATTCACCAGAGCCATTGCATTTTGGGTTTGATGATCTTCTGCAACATTGGGAGAAGGCACTAAAATAGCAGGTTTATTTAAAGCAGCAATTTCACTTACCGAAATAGCTCCTGCTCTTGAAACCACAAGATCGCTGGCGCCATAAGCCATATCCATACGGTCAATAAACTCATAAACTTTCAAAAGATCACTTTGCATTTTTGAAACAGATTGTTTTGCCTGATCAAAAAAGTATTTTCCTGTTTGCCAGATTAGTTGTATATTGTTTTCGATGAGAAGAGACAAGCTTTTCTGAATTGCTGTATTGATAGATAAAGCACCCAAACTGCCTCCAACCACCAAAACCACTTTCTTTTTTTCATCGAGCGAAAAATACTTCAACGCTTCTTCCTTTTTATTCGCAGCATCAAGGATCATTTTCCTGACCGGATTGCCAGTGAGGTATATTTTTTCTTTTGGAAAAAAACGATCCATATTTTCATAGGCTACACAAACCTTATCAACTTTTTTTGCCAGAATTTTATTGGTTATACCAGCATAAGAGTTTTGCTCCTGGATAAGTGATGGTACTTTGGCAAGTGTAGCAGCCCTCAGAATGGGTGCGCTGGCATATCCACCCACACCTATTACCAGATCGGGTTTGAATTTTCTGATTATTTTGCGCGAACTCATCAAACTTGCTGCTAGTTTAAATGGAACCAGGAAGTTTTTCCATGAGAATTTTCTTTGCAATCCGGAAATATTCAGTCCAATGATATGATAACCTGCATCGGGCACTTTTTTCATTTCCATGCGTCCTTTAGCGCCCACAAAAAGGATTCTGATGTTTTGCACCTGCTCTTTGAGGGCATTGGCAATAGCGAGTGCCGGAAAAACATGTCCTCCTGTTCCTCCGCCAGAAATGATAACTTTTAATGGTTTAGACCTGGACATACTGACCTCCTTCCTTTTCTTGCAGCTGCTCCGGCTTTTCAATATGCTTGCTAACGCTTAAAATAATACCAATGGATAAACTTGTAAACCACAGAGAGGTGCCACCCATGCTAATCATAGGCAAAGGCTGACCCGTAACAGGCAACAATCCAACGGTTACAGCCATATTGATCATAGCCTGAAATACCAGACTAAATGTAAGGCCCGCTGCAAGCAAAGCACCAAATGTGCCGGGAATTTTATGCGCAATTCGGACACCACGAAACAAAAGGATCAAATAAAGCAACAATATCAAAGTACCGCCAATCAATCCATATTCTTCTATGATAATAGCAAAAATAAAATCAGAAAATGCCTGTGGCAGAAAATTACGTTGTACAGAATTTCCCGGAAGTTTACCTGTGACACCTCCGGTAGCAATGGCAATTTTTGACTGATCAATCTGGTAGGTATCTCCACCTTCTTTCCCCGCATAATTCTCTACACGGTTTTTCCATGTGTAAAGTCGTCCTGTATCGGGTGAATTAATCAATATAACAAGGAATATTCCCAGAAAAAATACACCTGTTAGAATCATTACCGAAATATATTTCAAACTGAGACGCCCGATAAACATAAGCACCACTGAGGTAGAAAACAAAATAATGGCAGTGGAAAGATTAGTGGGCAAGATTAAACCACAAATAATTAATACCGGTAGAATAACAGGTAAAAAGGAGGATTTAAAATCTTTAATGGTTTCTTGTTTTTTGCTTAAAATACGTGCTACATATATAATTAGTGCTAATTTGGCAAAATCAGAACTTTGGAAAGTGACATTGATAACAGGTAAAGTAAGCCAACGACTGGCGTCATTGATATTGGTTCCGGATACAAGAGTGATAACCAGAAGAGGAATAGCAACGAATAGGGCAAGTTGGGATAATCTTGAATAGTATTTATATTTGATTTTATGTGCCAGATACATGAGCAACAAGCCTAAAACCATAATGGTGGTATGCTTTATAAGATAATACTCAGTATTTCCAGCCTGGTTACGATATGCCAAAGTACCAGTGGAACTGTATACAGCTAATATGGAAAAGACAGACAAAATGCCTACAATAAACCAAATAATTTTGTCGCCATCTAACTTACTGAGCAGAAATTTCATCATAGCAAAATTGTTTTTTAAAGGTATGATGGAACCTCCATCTTACTGATTATTATATCATTATTCTTGTGTGTAATAACACATGGAGATTTCATAAGAAAACATTTATTTTTATTTTTACATTTTTAATCATCAACACAAAACAGGCTGATTACAGATCATAAACTGCCTGTTTGAATTTTCTGCCTCTTTCTTCATAGTTTTCAAACAGATCAAAACTTGCACATGCAGGTGAAAGCAAAACAACATCGCCTTTATCAGCTATAAAATAGGCAGTTTGAACTGCATGTTCCATAGTATTGGTTTCAATAAATTCTGGAACAAAGTTTTGCAGATTATCTTTTATTTTGCTGTTATCCTTACCCAGGCAAACAATTGCTTTCACTTTACTTCGAAGCAAGTCCTTCAACATATCATAATTATTTCCTTTATCCACACCGCCTGCAATCCACACCACAGGTTTGGTCATGCTTTCAAGAGCATACCATGCTGCATTTACATTGGTAGCTTTGCTGTCATTGATAAAATCAATACCTCTTACCTTTGAAACAAACTCCAGCCGGTGTTCAATATTTTCAAACTCTTCAAGACTTTGTTTAATTACCTCTTTTCTGACATCTATCAATCTGCTGGCAATGGTTGCTGCCATACCATTATAAACATTGTGCAAGCCTGTCAGTGATAAATCTGACGTATCTATATCAAATCTTTCTTCATCCATATTAATCATTATTTTATTGCTGTTTAAATAAGCATTAGAATTTGTATTATAGTGTTTTGTAAATGAATACATTCTGGAACTAATCTGTTGATCTTTCAATTGATCTGTAATGCTTTTATCATCTTTACAATAAATAAATGCATCATCCTTTGTCTGGTTGTTGATAATTCTGAACTTGGACTTTACATAATCTTCAAAACGATTATTGTACCGATCCAGGTGATCAGGAGTAATGTTAAGAAGAACAGCAATATCGGCCTTAAAATCAATTAGTCCGTCCAGTTGAAAGCTTGAAATCTCAAGCACATAATAATCATAATCTTTTTCGGCTATCTGCCGGGCAAAACTTTTTCCGATATTGCCGGCCAATGCTACATTCAATCCTGCTTTTTTAAGGATATGATAGGTAAGCAATGCTGTGGTAGTTTTACCATTTGAACCTGTAATGCAAATCTTAAAAGCATCTGTAAAAGCAGCAGCCAATTCAAGTTCATCAATTACGGGTATCTTCCGCTGAATAGCTTTTTTAATTATCCCTGTCCAAGGTGGTATACCCGGGCTTTTAACTATTCTGGAAGCGGACAAAACAGCTGTTTCAGAATGTTTGCCTTCTTCCCATTGGATTCCATATTGGTTAAGAACGTTTTTATATTGTTGATCGATTTCAGAAAAATCAGAAACAAATACCTTTAATCCTTTGCTATGAGCCAAAACTGCTGCCCCTGTGCCACTTTCACCTGCACCAATAACTGCCAGATCCCAGTTTTTTTTCATCTTACTTTGAGGGTAATGATGGAAATAATGGCTAAAAGTATTCCCACGATTAAAAACCGTTGTACAATTTTCGCTTCATGAAACCCCTTCAGTTGAAAATGGTGATGAAGCGGTGCCATTTTAAAGATTCTTTGTCCTTCTCCGAATCGCCATCTGGTATATTTAAACCACCCTACCTGCACCATCACAGAAACGCTTTCAATAAAAAACACACCACACATAACCGGTATGAGCAGTTCTTTCCTAATCATAATGGCAAAAACGGCAATGATGCCGCCCAGGGCAAGACTCCCGGTATCGCCCATAAAAACCTGTGCCGGATAGGAATTGTACCACAAAAACCCTACGCAGGCTCCCACGAAGGCAGCCATGAAGATAACCATCTCACCAGTATTGGGGATATACATTATATTGAGATAATCAGAAAAAATGACATTACCCGAAACATAGGCCAAAGCCCCCAGCGCAATTCCAATCACTGCGGATGTTCCGGTGGCCAAACCATCCAAACCATCGGTAATGTTTGCACCATTCGAAACCGCAGTAATGATTAATATAACAATAGGAATGAAGACCAAAAAAGCCCAGTTTCTGTATCCATCACCTAACCAACTGATCAAAAGAGCATAATCAAATTCATTATCTTTAAAAAAAGGAATTGTTGTTTTGGTTGATTTCGCAGATTGAATCACAACGGTATCATCAACATTCTCCAATCCTTCTATCCCGAGTAAAACATCGGAAGATATATACTGGTATTCGGGTGTAATACGTTCTCTGATCACAACAGAATCATTAAAATACAGGACACTTCCCACAATAATACCTAGCCCGATCTGTCCGAGAATTTTAAATTTGCCATGAAGTCCTTTTTTGTCTTTTCTGAAAACTTTGATATAATCATCCAGAAAACCAATAGCACCCAACCATAAAGAGGAAAAAAGCAAAAGAATAACATATACATTATCAAGGCGGGCAAAAAGAAGAGCAGGTATAACAATGGAGGCTATAATGATAATACCGCCCATTGTTGGGGTTCCCTGTTTTTGTATTTGCCCTTCCAATCCAAGATTTCTAACAATTTCGCCTACCTGTTTTTTTTGCAGATACTGAATAATTGTTTTGCCGAAAATCATAGAGATGATCAGAGAGAAAATAACAGCCATAGCAGCTCTGAAAGAGATGTACTGAAACAATCCTGCTCCAGGCAGATCGTAATTATTATTTACATATTCGAAAATGTGATAAAACATATCTTAGATTTATATTTAAACCGGTTATGACAGATTTTTTTTCAAAACAGACCAATCATCAAAAGGCATTTTCACTCCTTTGATCTCCTGATACTTTTCGTGTCCTTTGCCAGCTACAAGAATAATATCACCTGCAGAAGATAATGAACAGGCAACTTTGATAGCCTCTGCACGATTTTCAACAACAAGGGTTTTTTTCTCAGACAACAAATCCAAACCCTTTTTCATATCATCAATAATAACAGCAGGTTCTTCAAACCGTGGATTATCACTTGTTAGTATTACTTTATCGCTCAATGCGGCACTTATGGAAGCCATCAGAGGCCGCTTAAAAGTGTCTCTGTTTCCTCCGCAACCTACTACCGTAATAACAGACTCATTGCCGGTTCTAAGCTTTTGAATTGTTTTTAGCACATTTTCGAGAGCATCGGGAGTATGAGCGTAATCAACAATACCTGTTACTTTATTTTTGCTGATAAAATACTGAAAACGCCCTTGAACAGGTTCTAAGTTGCTGATAGCCGTAAGTGCCTGATCGCTTTCCAAACCCAGTTGTCTGCATGCTGCATAAATAGCCATAATATTGTAAGCATTGAAATCGCCAACCAGTTTGCACCAGACTTCTCTGCCATCAACATCCATAAACAACCCTGAAAGCTGATTTTCGATCACTTTTCCATTATAATCCCCCATTGTTTTAATACCAAAGGTATACTTTCGTGCCAATGTGTTTTGAAGCATTACCAATCCATTTGGATCATCTTTGTTTGTAATAGCAAAGCTTCCTTTATCTAACTGATCGAAAAATTTCTTTTTTGCGTTGATGTAATTTTGGAAAGTCTTATGATAATCCAAATGTTCGTGAGTGATATTCGTAAATATTGCACCCTTGAATTTGATTCCGGTAATCCGGTTTTGCACAACGGCATGCGAACTCACTTCCATAAAGCAATGGGTGCATTGGTGGGATACCATTTTATGAAACCACTGTTGGATGGTCACAGCATCGGGCGTTGTATGTGTTGCGGAGAATTTCTGGTTTCCAATTTTCACAACATTGGTTGAGAGTAATCCACATTCATAACCCAGGTTTTGAAAAACCTGGTGAAGCAAACTGGCAATGGTTGTTTTTCCGTTTGTACCGGTAATGCCCACTACAATCAAATTCTCTGAAGGGTTTGCATAAAAATTAGCGGCAATAATTCCTAATGCTTTGGAAGAATCCTGAACCTGTATATAAGTAATATTCTTAAATAAATTATCGGGTATGATTTCACACACAACAGCTGAGGCACCTTTCTCAATAGCGCTGTCAATATAGGCATGTCCATCAGATACTGTTCCGGGCATAGCAACAAAAAGAGCCCCCTTTTGCACTTTGCGCGAATCAAAAGCAACTTGATTAACAACAATCTGTGTTGATCCGATTATCTGAATCAGCTCGCATTTGTATAATATGTCACTTAGTAATTTCAAATTCGTTTTGGTTTTACGATAATTCTAAATAAATAACAGATCCATTTTGTATTCTTGTACCAGGTTTTATACTTTGATATTTCACAACTCCTCTACCAATAAATCGCACCTTCATACCATTATTTTCAAGCAGATACAAAGCATCTTTCAATCCCATTCCATAGACATTGGGCACGAGATTTTCGACTATGTTTCGTGAATCAATTACAACCGTATCTCCTTTCCCGAGAGAAACTTCAGACCATGTGTTTACATCTTTTCCGACAACCAACGTAGCATTAAATTTATCGTAAATATTTTCGATATCCTGGTAGCTGCCGGCATTCACTAGGGGTAAGGAAGCCAAAATTTTTTCCTGCTTTATGGTTTGAGGGAGATCAATTTGAGTTGCAAAGATTTTATGTGCAATTTCTTTAAATGCAGGAGCTGCCACCTGGCTACCTGTATAAACATATCCTTTTGGATCATGAATAACAACTATCATAGAATATACAGGATCATTGGCAGGGAAATATCCGGCAAAACTGGCTCTGTATACCACGCCATCTTTTCTTCTGTAGCCAATTCCGTCAGAAACCTGAGAAGTGCCTGTTTTACCAGCAATTGGCAAGACCTCCGAATGGACAGAAGATCCAGTACCAGTTAAAACAACCTCTTCAAGCATATCTTGTACGATTCTGAGTGTTTGTTCGGAACAAATACTGTTTTTGATCACCTGTGGTTTAAAAATTTCCACGCTTTTACCAGTTTGCCTTACTTCATCTACAAACATGGGTTTCATCATCACACCGTTGTTGGCAACCGCATTATAGAGTGTTAAAATTTGCAGTGGTGTAAACATAACCCCATACCCAATAGACATCCAGGGAAGAGTAACTCTTGACCATTCAGGGTCGTCGATATTGGGAATATAAGGTTTCACTTCTCCTTTGATCTCGACTCCAAGTGGTTGAGAAAGACCCATTTTATCCAATTGGTCTAAAAACTTTTGTGGTTCTTCTCCATAAGCTTTATGAATAACTTTCGATATGGCAACATTTGAAGAAAGGGCAAAAGCCTCTTTCAGGTTTATGGTACCAAACCCACCTGGTTTGGCATCTCTCATGATTCGGTCGGCAAACCGAATGGTCCCTTTATTAGTATCGATAAAATCCCCGGGGTCCACAACTTTGTCTTCCAGGGCAGCAATCATGCTTGCCAGTTTAAATGTTGAACCCGGTTCGGCACTTTCACCAACGGCATAGTTAAAAGCTTCTAAATAACTACCATGGTCAGTGCGAGAAAGATTTGAAATGGCTTTTATTCTGCCGGTATTAACTTCCATCACAATAGCAGAACCATGCTGAGCATTAAATTTACTGAGTTGTTTTCTCAGTGCATTTTCGACAATATCCTGCATATGAATATTGAGAGAAGTAACAATATCTTTTCCATTTAAAGGTTTTATTTCATTTTCATCGCTGAGGGGCATCCAGTTTCCACCAGAAATACGCTGCATAAGTCTTTTCCCCTTTTTACCCTCTAGATAATTGCGATATGCTCCTTCAAGTCCTACATATACACCTTCTCTTTCATATCCTATGGTGCGATGTGCCAGTGATCTGAAGGGTGTTTCACGGCGATTATTTTCTACAACGATCAATCCGCCTTTGAACCTTCCTAATCGAAAAACCGGAAACTCGCGAAGTTTTATCAATTGGTTATATGAAACATTTCGTTTGACCAGAAAATAACGCTGTTGTTCAGACCTTGCTTTTACAAGAACTCTTTTATACTCTGCTTTAGAACGATCTTTGAAAAGCATAGACAAGTGATAAGAAAGTGAATCTATTCCGGCATAAAAAACCTGGTCGTCCACTACCCTTCTGTCCAGGTCCATTCTGATCTCATATACGGGTACGCTGGTTGCAAGCAATCGTCCGTCATCAGCAAGAATATCGCCTCTCACGGCGTCAATGTCCATATAGCGCATAGTTGAATTTCGTGCCATTTCATGCCACTTTTCGCCTTCTACAAACTGAAGATACACAACTTTAAAAAGGATGACAACAGCAAAGCCTACCGTAAGAAAATAAACCAGGTAGATTCTCCACAAAATATCGCCTTTAGTGTTAATATCCACGTTGTTAATGTTTTATTGTTGTTAATTATTGATCTAAATATTTGTTATCTGTTTCCCGGACTTATAAAAAATGAAAAAAAACGATTTCTTTCTTTTTCATCGGTTATCACAACAGGAGGAACATTTGATTCTACAAAACCTCTGTCATCGAGTATTTTCGCCACAAAAGACTGATTACTCAAAGTCATTAGTTCTGATTTATTGGAGATATAAATCGTTCTGAGTTCTGTAATATCGTTTCTCAACGATTCAACTTTTTGTAATTTTTCCTGGGCATAATAATTATTGGCAATTAAAAAAACGGATAATCCACCTACAAAAAAAAAAACAGATAAAAAATTGGATGATTTACTGTTTGTTAGAAAATCTCCGTTTAAGATCGACTCCAGAATTTTTAAATAAAAAGGTTTACTTTTCTTTTTGGGAGCAGTAGATTTATTGATTACCTCCTTATATGTATTTTGTGGCATATTGTTGTATTATTTAATTTTTTCAGCAATTCTTAGTTTAGCACTTCTGCTGCGAGGGTTGTCAAGCACCTCTTTCTGATCAGGTACTATCAACTTTCCCACAGGTTTTACAGGTGAAAGATCGTTTCCAAACAGGTCTTTTTCAACCTCACCGGTAAATTTTCCTGTTTTCATAAAGTTCTTCACCAATCGGTCTTCCAGCGAATGATAGGAAATAAAAACCATACGTCCACCAATTTTCAACATTTCAAGACTTTGCTCAAGTAAATCTTGTAAGGCCTGCAATTCGCAGTTAACTTCTATGCGAAGAGCCTGGAAAACCTGGGCAAAGAATTTATTTTCTTTCATTTTGGGTGCAATACTCAAAAGAGCATTTTTTAAATCTTCTGTAGTTTTGATCTCTTTTTTATTTCTTTCAGTAATAATTTGGGCTGCCACCTTGTAGGCATTTTTTATTTCGCCATAATTTCTGAAAATATTCATCAGTTTTTCGTGCTCATACTCATTGACTACCCTGGCAGCGGTAAGTAGTTGGTTTCTATCCATTCTCATATCCAACGGCCCATTGAAACGTGTGGAAAAGCCTCTTTCGGGTTTATTGATCTGCCATGAGGATATTCCCAGATCAGCCAATATTCCGTCTACCGGATATGCTTTAAGCATTTTGAGCATTGTTTTCAAATGTCTGAAGTTTTCATTGAGAAAAATAAGACGCTCATCTTCAAGTACATTTTGCCCGGCATCTATATCCTGATCAAAAGCGATCAGTTTTCCGTTTTTAAGTTTTTCAAGGATCCTGGCAGAATGCCCTCCACCACCATAAGTAACATCTACGTATATGCCATCAGGATGAATATTCAATCCTTTAACAGAAGCTTCGGGTAAAACAGGTTGATGGTAAATCATTCTTCAGTTAAATTATTGGTAATGCGTCCCATAACTTCTTCGGCCAATGCAGAAAATTCGGCAGGTTCGGCACTCATTGCACTTTCATAAAGATCTTTCGACCAAATTTCAATCCTGTTAGCGTAAGCAAATAAAACAACCTCTTTCTCCAGTGAAGCATATTCAACCAAAGTTTTTGGCAGAAGCAGTCTGTTGGATGAATCACAAACCAATTCGGATGCACCACGGTAAAAGTACCTTACAAACTCCCTGTTCTTTTTATTGTATAAGTTTAGTGCATTGATCTCTTTGGTTATTTTTTGCCACTCTGTTTCAGGAAATAATGTCAGATTCTTCTCAAAACCACGGTTCACAACAAACCGTTCACGATCTTTTCCGGCAAGCTGCCTGATCAGACCGGTTGGCAACATAAACCGACCTTTAGCGTCAACTTTACATACATATTCTCCGAAAAGATTTGCCATTTTACACAAAACCTGTTTGAAAGTGTAAATATAATGATATTTTTCCCACTTTTCCCCACTTTTTCCCACATTGTTGATAACTTTTTCTACATAAACACTACCGATACGCCGGGCAAAAACCCATATTGCTGATTTACAATACTTTGGCAAATTCAAAAAAATGGATATGTAATCATAATCAGGAATATTTCTCCATAAAAACATTCATTTTTTATACGAAACCATACAAATTAATTCCGAATCAATTTCAGATAAGGTAGGGGTTCAATCTTGTTTTTGAGAATTCATCAGGGTATTTCTGAAATATTGACTATTTTTGTCTATGGCAGATATATAATAAGTGAGACCAGTTATGACGCAGGATCAAAACAATGCACCAACAACACCCGGTATGCCTAAATTAGTGAATGTAGATAAATTACTTCAAACAAAAGGTAAGAAGATTTACCCCTACATACCCGGATTTTTGATCAGATATTTAGAAAAGAAAATTCACCAGGATACCCTTAATGAACTACTGCATCGATTTCAGGATAAACATGGTCTGGAGTTTCTGGAGAATATTCTTCATAAATATTTCACTGTTGAGATTGAGGTAAGAAATAAGGAAAACATACCACGGCAAGGCAGGTATATTCTGGCATCTAATCATCCCCTTGGAGGTTTGGATGGTATGGCCCTGATGCATGAAGTTGGCAAATACAGGAAAGACATCAAATTTATAGTTAATGATATTTTACTTGAATTACAAAATTTGCAGGAGTTATTTGTACCGGTAAACAAACACGGGCGAAATAGTGCTGAGCGTGTACAAATCCTGAGAGATGTTTATGAATCTGATAATCTTGTTTTAATTTTTCCGGCGGGGCTTGTATCGAGAAAGCAAAACGGAGTAATAAAAGACCTGGAATGGAAAAAAAGTTTTATAAGCAAATCGATACAATACAAGCGCGATATTTTGCCTGTATACATAGAAGGAAAGAATTCTGATTTTTTTTACAACCTGGCATTATGGCGTAAACGACTAAGAATCAAAGCAAATATTGAAATGCTCTATTTGCCTGATGAAATGTTTAAACAAGCAGATAAAAAAATTACCATTACTTTTGGCAAACCTATACCTTACAACACTTTTACCTCCTCTTCAACTCATTATGAATGGGCACAATGGGTAAAAGAAAAAATTTATGAAATGGGTCACCAACCCGAAATATAAAAATAATTAGTTTAATATAGCAGGAGGGATTATGCAAGAAGAGATTATTGAACCTATTGACAGGGATTTGATTGAAAAAGAGCTTACAGAGGATAAATTTTTAAGAATTACCAACAATGCAAACAATAAAATATATGTGATCAGCCATAATGATTCACCTAATACGATGCTGGAAGTAGGCAGGTTACGTGAAATTTCTTTCAGAAAAGCCGGAGGAGGTACTGGAAAAAAAGCAGATATTGACATGTATGATACAGGAGAAATACCTTATAAGCAATTGATTTTATGGGACCCCTTTGCTAAAGAAATTATCGGAGGTTATCGTTTTATTCTTGGCAGTGAGGTAAAAAAAGATAAAAATGGGATTCCTCAACTGGCAACTTCGGGATTACTTGATTATTCTGAAAAATTTATCAAAGAGTATCTCCCCTATACTATCGAATTGGGCCGTTCATTCGTTCAACCCAACTATCAACCCTCCAGAGAAAACAAGAAAGGTTTATTTTCACTGGACAACTTGTGGGATGGTTTAGGTGCTTTGGTAATTGACAATCCTGAAATAAAATATTTCTTTGGTAAAATGACCATGTACAGCCATTATGATCCGGTAGCAAGAGATATGATATTATATTTTTTGAAAAAGTTCTTTCCCGATCATGAAAATCTCACTAAACCAAAAATACCTTTACAGTATAAAACAGATACAACAGGTTTTGAAAATCTTTTTACTGCCAATTCTTTTGAGGAAAATCATAAAATTCTTTTCCAGAAAGTACGTGAAAGAGGAGAAAACATTCCACCACTTGTCAACTCCTACATGGTAATAAGCCCAAACATGCGAACCTTTGGAACTGCATGGAATGAAGACTTTGGCGGAGTAGAGGAAACAGCCATTTTAATAACCATTAATGATATTTATCAGCAAAAAAAAGAAAGGCACATCAACTCCTACAAATCAGGAGCAGGAAAATGAAAATGATTTTTTCCTTATGAATAATGGTAACCCCAATCAAAAGAAAGATTTCAGTATTTTCTCAATATCTGGTTCATGGTTCATACATTTCAGGTTTCCAATAGTGATGAAATCTTTATCGTGTAGTTCATCACAAACATGATAATGGTTGGTTTTCATTTTAAAACTAAAACCTTACCTCAGATAATTTTTACAAAAAAATGAATATATCCAAAGCCATTTTCGTAAAAAGTTCTTCCGATTATCGCGATTGTCCTCAGGAAAACAAACCTGAGTATGCATTTATAGGCAGATCCAATGTAGGAAAATCCTCACTTATCAATATGGTTACCGGATCAAAAAAACTTGCCAAAACCTCCGGACGACCAGGTAAAACACAATTGATCAATCATTTTTTGATAAACAATAACTGGTATATTGCTGATTTACCGGGCTTTGGGTTTGCTAAAGTACCCATGAAAATAAAAACAGGATGGGACAAGATGATCAAAAATTATCTCTTAAAACGTAAAAATTTGGTATATACGTTTTTACTTATAGATATAAGGCATGATCCACAAAAAAATGATCTTGAGTTTATGGAATGGTTTGCTGCAAACCAGGTGCCTTTTATTATTCTATTTACCAAATCAGACAAACTGGGATCCCAGCGCTTACAGGAATCTGTTGAAAATTACACCTCTATCCTTGCAGACCATTGGGAGCCTCTGCCTGAGCATATAATCTCTTCGGCAGAAAACAGAACGGGGAAAGAAACCATACTGGATTTTATTGAAAAAAACAACGTTCTGTTTTATGATAACCTTTCTTCGATGATTAAATGGTAATGACGCTGGGGTATGATAGAAAAATGCATATTAATCTGCAGAACAGGTATAATAAGATATTACCGGGAAAACTCAACTCAATAAACCACAATGCGTTTATGTTTTCAATAATACCACCCATAATGCTTTACCAGATTTTATTGAAAAAACATAGTTTTCCTGTAAAACTATTTATTCCTTTTACCTGGGCCGGTATTTGGATAATCTGAGAATTTTAACTGCATCATCTTCATTTAACAATTCATTTAAAGTTATCTCAGGATTCCTTTCCATGTAATCTCGTACGATCCTCCATCCTGCAAAAGCCCCTATACGGGGAGCTGATTCTCTGGAAAGAGGAGCTGTAAAAGGCGCCGAGCCAATAAATTTCTGAATAGACTTTCTGTCAGATTCATAAAGCAAATCATTTTCTAAAAAATATACCCATACATTTTTTTCATTTGCATTGGCCCAGTCCATTTGCTCACCAGTGTATGATATTTTAAGCGAATCATCCTGTTGAGGAAACATACAATCGAGAAAATAAAGTTTTTTTCCTTCAGCGACCATAAAATCCAGCAATGACTCTGCATTTCCCAACTGCCGGGAAAACATTTGTTCAACCAAAGCACGCATAACCTCTATGGGCATTGCTTCAGGTGTAAACCTGACCCTTTTGAATACGGGAACACCCACTTTTTCATAATTATCATAGTTTTTCCCTAAAAACATATCCAACCCAATAATAAAATTTTCATCGTAATACTTAACAGGATATTCAAAATCTAATCCGGAAATGTAAGAATAAAACACCGGCATTTCCCCACCTGGGAAATGATACCTGAAATACCGAAATGCTTGAGAGAGTTGGTTTTCGGCCGAAGTAAGGTCTTTCCAAACCTGCTTTGTATCTTCATATATCTCTTTAATAAACGGATCGGTGATATATTCATAAAGTTGCTGCTGACCCTGGGGCGTAAATATCTGATCTCCCAGGAACAGTTCAAAATCTTTTACGTGGGGTTGAATATCATCAACAATATTTTCGGGGTCAATTGTAAACAAAATTTGCTCATAACGTTTTATTTCTATGTGTTTCTCAGGAACATCAGAGACATCAGCCTGATAAGGGGGTTTACGATTGCAGGATACATGAAATACAATGATTAGTATTAATAAAAGAAATTTCTGCATATTTCCTATTGTAATTGATTTGTAAAACATAAGATTAGATCAATAAAAACGTTTATAAGTGAAAAATTAAAAAAATCAGTGAGCATATGATAAAAAGATTTTTTATTCGCCAAAAGAATACATAATTTAACAAGCAAATACCAAGATACATTTCATTACTTTTAATTGGGTACAAAAATTGGTATGCAAAATAAACAGAATCTCCGGGATTTTAATCTTAAATATTGAAAATCTGTTTTTTATTGAGTTTTTAGACTTCAACTAACAGATTTCGAAAACCCAACGAACAGATGCACAGATTTTCGAAAGAGAAAATGAACAGAAAACACCTTAAAACTAATCAAATTTTCATTCAAATAACGGTATTATGCAAAGAAAGATTGTAATCAGTTTAGCAGGAAGTCTGCTTTTTTTAATGAGCTCTTTACCTGCTTTTTCACAGGGTTTCAGGTTAGGATTACATGCCTCCCCTTCCATTTCATGGTTTAAACCCGAAACGGAAGACTATTCTTCGGAGGGTATACGAGCCGGGGTTTCCTATGGATTACTTTCTGAATTTCTTTTGGCTGAGCAGTATTCATTTGCCACAGGTATCAGTATTCGATATCAGGGAGGTATTCTGCGATATCCAACTGACGAAACAATTAGCGATCAGCAATATTCAGAAAAAGAAAGAACCTATAGAGTGCAAAATCTTGAAATTCCGTTGACTCTAAAAATGAAAACCCGTGAGATCGGATACAACACCTATTTTGCTGTATTTGGCTTTGGCGGATCGGTTAACCTCAGATCCAAAGCTGATGATCAGTTTATTCATCCTGATCCTGAAATGAGCGGAATATCAACAACAGACCTTGACATTAAAAGTGAAATACCCCTTTTCAGAATCTCCATGATCCTGGGAATTGGTTTTGAACACTCATTAGGAGGTAATACATCCATTGTTACAGGTGTAAATTTCAACAATGGTTTTACTAATAATCTTAAAGGAGTTAACAGACAAATTGATAAGAAACAAAATGCCATTTCAAATTTTGTGGAACTCAATGCAGGGATTCTTTTTTAGAAACAAGGTATGGCTGTTTTTTCACATTATGTCCATTGTATAAATTGTGGCAATGAACTCACCAATACAAGTGAGTTGATCACAAACCTGCCTGAGGAAATTGAATGTGATTTTTGCGGGCAAAAATACCCGGGTTTGACAAAAAAAATCAGAAAAAGAAAAAAATATGTAACAACAATATTCATCGTTATTTCTGCAATTATATTTATATTTTCTATCCTCAGGGCAGGATTTATATCCGCTCTGTTCCTTTTATTTCCGGTTTTTATTATCTACCTGGTCGTTTTGGAAGCAAGCGTAAAAAAAATTGTAAAATTCTGATCAATTCATGATTTTTTGCTTATCATTGCAATTTTCTTTAAACAAAGGAACGTATAAAAATCAGCATTGATTGGCTAACATTTCTTGCTATGAATCAAACTTTTGAAGTTAGGACATACAAAAAATAATTTATCCAATCAACTATTTAGCATCGAAAGAGAAACAAATGACCAGCAGGAATCATTCAAAATATAAGGATTTATGAAAATTGCACTTGCCCAGTTGAACTACCATATTGGAAACTTTCAGAAAAATACAGGTAAAATCATTGAGGGGATAAAAAAAGCAAAATCGATGAATGCTGACCTGGTGGTATTCTCTGAATTATCGGTATGTGGTTATCCATCGGGAGATTTTCTGGAATTTGAAGACTATATTCATAAATGTTACCAGGCCATTGATGAGATATCGCAGCATTGCAATGGCATTGCTGCTATTGTGGGTGCACCGGCAAGAAACGAACAACCCAAAGGAAAACCATTATACAATGCTGCTTATTTTATTGAAAATCAAACGATAAAACAAGTTTATAAAAAAGGGTTATTACCCAATTATGATATTTTTGAAGAATACCGGTATTTTGAACCGGCAACTACTTTTTCACTGATCGAATTTAAAAATAAAAAAATAGCCCTAACCATATGCGAAGACCTGTGGAATCTTAATGACAATCCGTTGTATGTTCAAAATCCGATGGGCCAGCTTGCCCAAAAAGGAGCAGAAATAATGATTAATATTGCAGCTTCTCCCTTTTCCTGGAACCATAACAAAGAAAGAAAAACCATGCTCATCGACAATGCCCGTCGGTATGCGCTTCCTTTATTTTATGTAAACCACATTGGCGCTCAAACAGAACTCATTTTTGATGGTGGGTCTATGGTTATAAATCCTAAAGGACAAATAAAAGAAGAACTCAGTTACTTTGAGGAAGATTTTAGGATTGTTGATCTTGATCATGCCCTGGAATCAAACCCTGAGAATGAATTAACCCCGGATGATGAAAAATATAAGATTGAAAATATTTACCATGCTCTGGTGCTTGGTGTAAAAGACTATTTTGGTAAACTTGGTTTCTCAAAAGCAATCTTAGGTTTAAGCGGGGGTATCGATTCGGCGGTAACCATGGCAATAGCAGCAGAAGCTCTGGGAAAAGAAAATGTATTGGCTGTGCTTTTGCCCGGAGAATTTAGTACGGATCATTCGCTTACAGATGCTGAACAACTGGCAAAAAATCTGGGTAGTCCCTATCATATCATTAATATTGCAGAAACACACAAAAATTTCGAGAAAAACCTGCAACCCTATTTAGAAGGTAAACCCTTTGATGTTACTGAAGAAAACATTCAGGCACGAACCAGAGCAATTTATTTGATGGCACTGTCTAATAAACACGGATATATTTTGTTAAATACCTCCAACAAAAGTGAAGCCGCTGTTGGATATGGCACTTTATATGGCGATATGTGCGGCGGATTATCAGTGATTGGCGATGTTTACAAAACAGATGTTTTTAAACTTGCCCGTTTTATCAACCGAAATAAAGAAATAATACCACAGAATACCATTACAAAACCTCCAAGTGCTGAATTGAGACCTGATCAGAAAGATTCAGACTTTCTTCCCGATTATGAAATACTTGATAAGATTCTTTATGAATACATTGAGAATCGTCAGGGGCCTGCAGAAATTAAAGATTCAGGTTTTGAAAGCAACTTAACCGACCGGATCCTCAAATTGGTCAACACTTGTGAATATAAAAGATTTCAAACTCCGCCCATACTCAGGGTTTCTTCCAAAGCTTTTGGCGTGGGAAGAAGAATGCCAATTGTGGCCAAATATCTTGGATAAATCAATGTATCTGTAAAAAAATTATAATACCAGGCACAAAATAATTTCGGTGCAGCCCTATTGTTAATAAATTTCCGAACACTTGGTAATCCCCTTCTACAATCAACAACATGCCCTTTAATATCTTCATTATGAGACAGATAAATTTAAGCAAATAATTTGAAAATACTCGACCAGAGAGTAGTTGATTTCTACATGTTTAATTGTATTTCTTTTTACTTTAAATTTTCATTAATTTTGCTTTTTAAAATCGACAAAATAATAATTTGTAAACGATAAAACGAAAAGGTTTATAGATTAATCACATGTCAGTTAATATTGAATAACTCAAAATAATAATTAATTATCTATGTTTATTAATGAGGTCGAATAATGAATTTGGAAAACTTCCCATATGGGGTTTTCTGATATGGAGCATTGCGTTTATAATGCTAGTTATTTTTGTATCATGTGAAAAAGACCAGGAACAAGAATTAATCAAAATAGAAGGTATTGCACTTGATGCGATTTCTTTTACAGAATTGGAAGGAGCAGAGGTTGTGCTTCAGCCTTCAGATGCAACTAGAGACAAATCATGGATGATGAGTCAGGAGGGGGAGATGGTTACTACTGTTGATAATTTAGGCAATTATACCTTCGATAAAATAGCAAAAGGGAAGTATTCGCTTTCTGTAAATATGGAAGGTTATAAACCCATGTTTACAAGCGAAATAAATCTTGACGGGAGTGATCAGTTTATTGCCTTTTTGCCGGCTGAAACCTCTTTTACGCTGCCGGTTGGAGGCATCACAGGAATGGTGGTTGACAATAACGGAGATCCTGTTCAAAATGCCAATATATCCATAAGTGCCCGGGACGAATCCATAACAAATGGTTATTTTTCTTCAACAGATAGTAATGAGAATGGAGAGTTTTTTATTGGTGCAATCCCGGTTGATCAAACCAATGAATTTAAAATCAGGTGTATAGCCGATGATTTTAAAACAATAGTTTTACCCAATCTGGTAATCCTTGAAAATGAGATGCGCATAGTATATTGTAAGATGCAGGAGGGCACTGCGGCAGAAATTCTTTTTTACGAAGACTTTGAAGACCAAACATCCTGGGATCTGGATGGTTTTTGGCAGATAAAAAAAAACACCTCTGTAACCAATCAGGCATATCCGGTTTATGTAAAACTTGCACCGAATGATGAATCAGAGGGTATGATTCCAGATGCATACAAGGGAAACAGATCATTGTGGTACGGAGAGACCCAAAACGGGAACTTTATGGGAGAGCAAAGCAGTTTGGATGAAGAACTTTCAGGAGGAACAAGCACGACATTTAACTCAGGAACAGCCCTTTCTCCGGTTATCGATTTAAGCGATGCTGAACAGGCAAGTGTCAATTTCCTTACCTGGTTTGAGATCGAAAGCAAAAACCCCAATAATTTAGGGTATGATTTGATGGAAATATATGCTTTTGTTGAAGACGAATCACCCAACAATGCCACACTACTTGGAAAACTTAATCCATATGCAGAACCCATACTCGACAACAGAGAAGCCATTCCTTTTACCTCCGGAGGTTTTAACAAAAAACCGGTTTGGGGTTATGTTGAATTTGATCTTAGCGAATTTGCAGGCAATAAAATTCATCTAAAATTTGTATTTGATACACGCGATGAACTTTACAATGGTTTTAGAGGATGGATCATTGATGAAATAATAATTACTGATAAGGCAATATTAGATCAAAAATCAGGTGAAGTTCAACCAGGAAAGTTAATGGAAAGAGATATATAAGCATTCAAATAATAAAAACAATTCCTTTAAACCAAAAAAGACCGGAAATTAAATTTTCCGGTCTTTTTTACTTTTTATCAATATCCTGTAAAATATCTTTCGTGCGAAAAATCGTTTATATAAACCATTGGATGCACAAATCAACCGATAGATTATAAAACGCAATTTCAGTCTTTAATGAACATTGAGGTTAATGGCTTCTACAGATTTAATTTGCGGTATTGCTTTTTTCATGGCCTGTTCAACACCCGCTTTCAAAGTCATAGTACTCATAGGGCAAGAGCCACAGGCACCAAGAAGTTCAACATTTACCACCATGTCGTCCGTTAATTCAACGAAACGTATATTTCCACCATCTGCTTGCAGATAAGGACGAATTTGATCAATTACATTTTCTACTTTTTTTATAAGTTCAGCATTTTCTACTGTTTGCATAAAAGTTTATTTTTAATGAATAATTTACTGAAATACAGTTTAGCACCTGGAAAAAGATTTTAGGAAAAAACCATACAACCTTTATAATCAACAAATTAATTTTTGATTTAATTTATATTTAGACTCTGTAAAGATAAGGAATTTTTAAGTTGTGGCAAAATAAACAATCAGAAATTCAGACCCGAAAACATTGTGAACATTTAAACAACCCAATAAATATATTTTTAAAGGTTTTTAGAGGGGTCCCAGAATTTTTCATGAAAATTAATTATTTGATCATTTACGATTCTTACTCCTTCATTTTCTAAAAGTTGCTGCATCAGAAAAGGATTTCCGAAATGATGCTTGCCGGTAAGTACGCCCTTTCTGTTTACAACACGGTGAGCGGGAATATTTCCCGGGAACGAATGAGAATGGTTCATAGCCCAGCCTACCATTCTTGAGGAACCCGGAGTTCCAAGAAAAGAAGCAATAGCACCATAAGTTGTTACCCGGCCATAAGGAATTTTTTCAACAATTTCATAAACCTTTACAAAAAAGGATTTATCACCTGTGTTTGTCATATTTTGAAACTCTGAAAATAAATAATGGCAGTTTCGGTTTTTCAGGTTAGTATTTCTAATGTGCAAAAAAAATTAAAAAAGTAACCAAAGAGAAAAATTTAGAAAGAGTAAAAAACCAGAAAATAGTAAAAACAGAAAATGCCTGAGCAAATTTAATTTACAAAAGAAACTTCAGAAAGCAAATGGATTTTTGTTCTTTTATAAACATTTTTTCATAATAAGTTTGAATAGAAAATAAGGCAGGATCTATTTTATCACGAATTTTTTCATCGTTATACAAGTCGCGAGTGGCACTCACCAGTGTAAGATTATTTTCCTGAATGACCTCCAGTGTGAAGTCAAAAAAAAACTGATTGTCAGTTTTGAGATAAACGGGAGCATTTTTTTTGAGGAACTTTCTGTATAGGTTTAAAAACCGGTTTGAAGTCAGTCTTTTTCTGGTCTTTGGTTTATTAAGTTGAGGGTCTGGAAAGGTGATCCAAATGGCATCTACCTCATTATCAGCAAAAAAACAGTCAAGGTGTTCTGCCTGTATTCTCAGAAAAGCAACGTTTGACAGGGCATTTTGTAAAGCATACCTGGCTCCGGTCCAAATACGATCGCCTTTGATATCAATACCAATATAGTTATTTTGCGGATAGGTGGTTGCCAATCCTGTAGTATATTCACCTTTTCCACAACCAATTTCAAGTATAACCGGATGCTCATTGTGGAAAAACCTTTTACGCCAGCATCCTTTCATGGGATGTTCAAAAACCGGGTATTTATATTCAGGCTGGATCACGTTGGGAAAACTATTGATCTCAGCAAATTTTCTATGCTTGTTTTTAGACACTTTTCAGGAAAAAATTTAGCGTAATCCTAATCTCTGTTTTCCGAAATTAATTTTGCCTATGGAGTATCCATGCATTTTCGTTTATCTGTTTGGCATCCTGTAATACTGTTTCTGCCTCTGCAAGATCGTAATAAAAACCATAAGCAACACGATAAAACCCTTGTGGGTTAACAGGAAATACGCGGGCATTCTGGGCGCCTTCATTTTTTAGTTCTTCAACCAGAATAAGGGCGCTATGTTCTTCTTCAAAACTACCGACAATTACATAATACACCATCCGACCCTGCTGAGGAGTTGAAGGAACATCCTGTACCTGTTCAGGCTGATCAGTTTCTGCCTGATCATCTGTTGTAGGTGCCTCGTCTGCAAATTCCTCATCCTGAACATCTTCAGTCTGCTGTACAGCAGGTGTTTCACTTTCTCGATTAAAAACAACCGATTTATCACCAAAGATATAATCATAATTTAATGCTAATACCACGATGATTATCAACAAAGGAACAACCGTAAAGGCAACCCATTTGAGTGCAGGTGGCAATCCCCCTTCTTTGTGTTTCTGTTTAGTAAGTTTTGGGGTTTTATCCTTTTTTGCTGATGAAATACCAGTTTTTTCTTTTGAACCTGTTTTTGGAAAATCCATGGGTTTGGATTTTGTTGTGCCATGAGGTGAAGATTCGGTGTCTGAAGAAGAAACTGTTTTGATAACGGGTTGACGGGGTTTTATGCCAAAATCTCTTTTAGGTTCTTCTCTTTTCACTTCTTCCATTTTTTCTTTTTCAGGTAGTTGTTTTTCTTGTTCGGCAGAAATCTTTTTCTCTTCCGGTTTTTCTTCTTCGGGTACTTTTGTGTAAATTTCTTTATGTTCTTCTTTGGTTTTGTCTTCGCTTTTGCCCTGCATTTTGGCCAATTCCGCATCTGACTTTACAGAAGAAGCCATATCTTCTTCTTTTTCTTCTTTTTCTTCTTCTCTTTCTTCTTCTTTTTCTTCATCTTTTATATCCTGCTCATCCGTGTTTTTCACTTCTTCCTTCTCCTGATCCGAAACAGCATTGGTTTCTTTGTCACTATCCATTTTATCAGCATTTGTACTTACTTCCTCAATTACTTTATCAAGTTCAGATTTTGCTTCTTCTTCGGATTTTTTTGCCGGCTCTTTCACCGCAGACATACCAATGGAATCACTCAGATAATTAACAGTTGTATCGGGTTCGAAAACCAGCAATCCGTGTTCATCTCTTGAAAAAGAACCTACCTTTTCTAATTCAACTTTTTTACCTGTATGAAGCGAATTTTTCATTTCAGAAACAAACTTCTGGACAAATTCTCTTGATTGAATACTTGAGATATTTTCCTTTTTGGCAATGTATTCAATGAGAAGTCCTCCTCCTGTTTTATTTCGTTCATTAAAAGTGATTACTTTAGAAGGTGATTGAACTTTTTTTAATTCGGGGATAAATTTAGCCGGAATATATTTTGTTGAAAATTCACCTATATCGGGCAGAATAACAAAATCGTTTTCAAACAATAGATCACTGATATACTTTCCTATTTTCATATAATTGAGGTTTATTTTTTTACTGATTGCCTATAGGTTCCAGAAAACTGACAAAAATATTGAATGAAGTTGTTGTTTTAAATAAAACAAAAAAAGCAAATAAAATCCTATGTGATTTGTTTATACGCAATAATAAATGCTAAGTTATAAAAAACAATCTAAAAAATATCATTGAACTACAAATATCCCTGACTTTAAACAAAAAAACAAGGATAAGTTTGCCTGCATACAATTCAACAAGAAAAAAGCATCTAGAATCAAATCAACTTGATTTACATCTGCTAAGATAAAAAACAGATAAACGGAATTAAAAACAAATGATTGAAGAGGATTGAGAGCGAATCAAACAAAATGATTTAAATCTGCCGGTGTATCTATGGATAAAGATTCGGTTTCAGTAACGTTGATTTTAATCACAAATCCATTTTCCAACCATCTGAGTTGCTCAAGGGATTCTGTGCATTCAAGATCAGAGGGAGGCAATTGTGTAATATCTCTCAAAACACCATATCTGTAGGCATACATTCCAATATGCTTATAATACGTGGGGATTTGCTTACCGGGTTGCACAGCTGTATTCCGGAAATATGGGATAGGAGAACGGCTAAAATATAATGCCTGCTTTTGTTTATCAGACACAACTTTCACAATATTAGGATTTTTAACGGAATCCGGATCATCAATTTTTTTAATAAGTGTGGCTATTTGAGCAGAGGATTCATGAAAGCAACTGCAAAGTTGTTCAATTTGATGCGGTTGTATATATGGTTCATCTCCCTGAATATTTACAATTACATCGGTATCAGAAATCCCCCATGTTGCAGATATTTTCCGGGCGGCTTCAAAACACCGGTCGGTGCCGCTGGGATGCCGGGATGAAGTGAGAACAACGTCTCCAAATTCATTAACATGATCATAAATTCTCTCATCGTCGGTGGCAACCAATACATGGCTGAGTAGATTTGTTTTTTTAGCCTGATCAAATACCCGTTTTATCATGGAAACACCTTTGATCTTCACCAGGGGTTTACCGGGAAATCTTTGTGAAGCGTATCGTGCAGGAATAATACCTATATATTGCATGATTATGTTTTTATAAGTGGCAATTGTTTTTTCGATTATTTTTTTTGAATATGCTGAGGAGCTGTTCTTGAATGCAGGAAAAATCTATACATCTAACATATTAAAAAAAAACCGGGAAATAAATAGGTTTGTTTTAACACTTTCTTAACTGGCACAAGAAAAATAAATATACTTTATTATTGTATATTTTATTAAAAAAGACCATGTATATTAGAATCAATTTTTTCTATTACCTCGCCCAGATCGGAGAGTTTTTCAGAGAATTTATTCTTATCAACATCAATAATAAGAAGTTTACCTAATGTATAGCTTTGAATCCAGTTATCGTAACGTTCATTCAATCTTTTCAGATAGTCGAGTCGGATGGTATTTTCATACTCCCGTCCTCTTTTTTGAATTTGATTTACAAGTGTAGGCACTCCGGCTTTGAGATATATCAGGAGGTCGGGAGGTTCAATAAAAGAAGACATCAACTCAAAAAGAGATGTATAATTCTCAAAGTCACGGGTGCTCATAAGACCCATAGCATGCAAGTTTGGGGCAAAAATATAAGCATCTTCATAGATAGTCCTGTCTTGAATAACAGATTTTCCGAATTTCCGGATATTTACAATTTGGCGAAACCGGCTATTCAAAAAATAGATTTGAAGGTTGAAAGACCACCGCTGCATATCTTCATAAAAATTATTGAGATAAGGGTTTGTTTCTACATCTTCATAATGCGCCTGCCATCCGTAATGCTTAGAAAGCAACCTGGCCAGAGTTGTTTTACCGGAGCCAATATTCCCTGCTATAGCGATATGCATATTCTTATATGATTTAGATAATTGGTTAAATTAATGAATTTTTCTTTGATTAGGGTTTAGGTCTTTAAAACAAAATTACTTCATACCGGTCAACCGATATTTGACAAGTGCACTTTGCGTATTGAAAAACAAAAAAGGCTTTTTCCAGAAAAAATTTTTCACATCGGTTTCCGGAAGCAAAAAAACCTCTTCTGTTCTATTCATATAATCGTAAATAATCAAAGAATTATTTTCAATAAAAGCGAGATTTTTTCCATTTACAAAAAATTTGCCTGTTATCTCTCTTTCAATTTCAAATAATAAATTAGCGAAAAGATCAAAAACCCACAATTGACTATCTTCAACAAACAGTTTTTGATCGCTTTCCAGGAGTTGATCAATTTTTTGTAAATCAGGAGCAATAAAGTTTAAGTTACCAGATTTTGCCTGCAGATTCAGCTTACCATCGAACCGCATCAGTTCTGTGTTTGATGGAAAATATGCCCAAAAACCATTATACGAAGAAAAAGCAACCATTTGCGGCCATTCTTCAGTTTTTAATTCTGAAGGTTGTATTACTTTTTTAACGCTCAGCTGATTGTCCAGAAAAACGATTATACCTGTTTGTTCAAAGAAAATAATAAGATTCATGGGGTCATCAAAAAAAACCTGTGTGATGTCGCCATATTTTTTTTCAGAGAAAGTGATCACCTGCTCCTGATCTTTTTTATATTTATACAAAACACCCTCAGACAAAGCGTAAATATTTTCCATATCATCTATTCCCTGAAATCCTATTACCTTTTGATGCACACTAACTTTCTCGAGATGCAAAGATTTCTCAGATTGGGCAAACAGATCAGATATTCCAAAGGTTATGAACAATAACAGGATAATCCTGGTTTTCATCTGTTTATAATTTGATTAAATAGGTCAGATGGAGCTCGCCAACAGTCT
>CAYPFV010000018.1:0-32953 GCA_964410015.1 uncultured Bacteroidales bacterium | reverse complement strand
AAAAATTATGTTTGAAATTTCCACAAAAAAGCAGTTACTTTGCAAAAAAAATCATTGAAATAAAAAACGAATTAAATTCTTAAAAGAAAAAAATAATGGGATTATATGTATTATTGTCTGTTCTGATCCTTATCACTTGTATCCTTTTAGTGCTTATTGTGTTGGTACAGAATTCGAAAGGTGGCGGATTGGCATCCAATTTTGCCTCTAACAATCAAATTATGGGCGTAAGAAAAACAACTGACTTTTTAGAAAAAGCAACATGGACATTGGCTATCGTACTTTTGTTTTTAACACTTACTTCTACTTTTGTCATACCCAGAGGACAGGTGGCAGAAACACCCCAAAGCGAAGTAAGAGACCGTATACCCGAAACTCCAGCACCCGACTTTGACGGTGCTCCTGACACAGAACAACCCCCATCAGAAGAAATACCCGAATTACCCGACGTGGAAGAAGAACAGTAAAAAACTTCCTTTGTCTTCCTTGCCTACTTTTGGAAAACTATATCACCAGTGTCAGATTGTCATTCAGTCTGACACTTTTTTTTTGATGCCATGCCATAAATTACAAAAATGACATGGAAAAAGTTTTTTTTGCGCTTTGGCACAAAAAATGACTGAAGGCAGGTGGTTTTAAAAAACTAAGAAAAATTACATACTTTTTTAATCCATAATTTATTGTTTAACAAATAAAAATTGAATAAAATGGCAAACATAAGTATTAAACCTTTAGCAGATCGCGTTTTGGTAGAGCCTGCTCCCGCAGAGGAAAAAACATCTGGTGGAATTATTATTCCCGACACTGCCAAAGAAAAACCACAAAAAGGAACTGTTGTGGCAGTTGGTCCGGGAACCAAAGACGAACCTCTCCAGGTAAAAGAAGGTAACGCTGTATTGTATGGAAAATATTCCGGTACAGAGATCAATATCGATGGAAAAGACTATCTCATCATGCGTGAATCAGATATTTACGCCATTTTGGGATAAATGGGATAAATAAAATTAAAAAACGAAATAATTATTAATATTTAAATAAAAATTAGTTATGGCAAAAGATATAATTTTTAATATTGAAGCAAGAACAGCATTGAAAAGTGGTGTTGACAAGCTTTCTGACGCAGTGAAAGTAACCCTTGGACCCAAAGGAAGAAATGTAATCATTGACAAAAAGTTTGGAGCACCTACCATTACCAAAGATGGTGTAACAGTAGCCAAAGAAATTGAACTGGAAAATGCTGTAGAAAACATGGGTGCTCAGATGGTAAAAGAAGTTGCCAGCAAAACTGCTGATGTAGCTGGTGATGGTACCACTACCGCTACCGTTTTGGCACAATCTATTTTCAATAATGGATTAAAAAATGTTACCGCCGGAGCAAATCCTATGGATTTGAAAAGAGGTATCGATAAAGCTGTAGAAAAAGTGATCGAAAACCTTAGAACGCAAAGCAAAGAAGTTGGCGACAGCATTGACAAAATTGAACAGGTAGCTACCATCTCTGCTAATAACGATGCCAACATTGGTAAACTGATTGCCGAAGCAATGGGTAAAGTGAAAAAAGAAGGTGTTATTACCATTGAAGAAGCAAAGGGTACTGAAACAGAGGTGAAAATTGTTGAAGGTATGCAGTTCGACCGCGGCTACATATCCCCTTACTTTGTTACTGATACCGAAAAAATGGAAACCGTTTTTGAAGATCCTTACATTCTGATTCACGACAAAAAGATCAGCACCATGAAGGATTTTCTTCCTATTCTTGAAAAGGCCGTTCAGAACGGTAAACCTCTTTTGATCATTTCCGAAGATGTGGATGGCGAAGCTTTGGCTACTTTGGTAGTAAACAAACTTCGTGGCTCTTTGAAAATTGCTGCTGTAAAAGCACCTGGATTTGGTGACCGCAGAAAAGCAATGCTCGAAGATATTGCTATTCTTACCGGCGGTACTGTAATCAGTGAAGAGCAAGGATACAAACTAGAACAAACTGACCTTTCTCACCTGGGTAGGGCAGAAAAAGTAACCATCGATAAAGATAATACCACCATTGTTAGTGGTAAAGGCGATCCCGAACTTATTAAAGCACGGGTAAACCAGATCAAATCTCAGATCGAAAATACTACCAGCGACTATGATAAAGAAAAACTGCAGGAAAGACTTGCAAAACTTGCAGGTGGTGTGGCGGTATTGTATGTAGGTGCGGCCAGCGAGGTAGAAATGAAAGAGAAAAAAGACCGCTTTGATGATGCTTTGCATGCTACCCGGGCAGCTGTTGAAGAAGGTATTGTTCCCGGTGGTGGTATTGCTTACCTCAGATGTCTGGAAGCCATCAACGATCTCAAAGGTGACAATCCGGATGAAACAACAGGTATCAATATTGTGAAAAGAGCACTCGAAGAACCTCTCCGACTCATTGTTTCCAATGCTGGAATCGAAGGTTCCATCATTGTTCAGAAAGTAAGAGAAGGAAAAGAAGATTTCGGTTTTAATGCACGCACCGAAACCTATGAAAACCTCTATCAAAGCGGTGTAATTGATCCCACCAAAGTAACTCGCGTTGCATTGGAAAATGCGGCCTCAATCGCTGGTATGTTGCTTACCACCGAATGCGTTTTGGCAGAAATAAAAGAAGAAAAACCAGAAGCTCCTATGAACCCAGGAATGGGCGGTATGGGCGGTATGGGCGGCATGATGTAAAAACCCATTTTACCGAACATCATATTTCTCTTAAAAAAACCCGGCGGCTTTTGCTCCGGGTTTTTTATTTACAAATTTTTTGTGCTGAGATAGGTTTTAAAACACCCTTGCAAAATCAATCAATTATCTGAATCATAACGGGTGCTTTTTGATTATACCCTCTTATATTTTAAGGTTCAACATATATTTTTATTTCCCCTGCTTTAACAACATCACCGGGTTTTATTTTGGCTCTTTTACGGGTATCAACTTTATCATTTACTTTTATAAGACCCTGATCAATCATAACTTTCGCCTCACCACCGGTACTACTTGTGTTGAGAATCTTAAGCAGTTTAAATAACTCTATAAAATCACCATTTAACGGAAATCTGATCTGCTGCATAATTTAATCCTCTTTTTCTGTAATGATGATCGTCTCAATTTTATCTCCCTGTTCAATTTGGTCAATCACTTCCAGCCCTTCATATACCTTTCCAAAACAAGTGTGTTTGCGATCAAGATGTTTCGTGTTTTGTCTGTTGTGGCAGATAAAAAACTGGGAACCACCCGTATCTCTGCCGGCATGAGCCATAGAAAGAACTCCACGGTCGTGATATTGATTCCCACCTTCGAGTTCACAGGGAATCGTGTAACCCGGACCCCCGGAACCCGTACCGTAAGGACATCCGCCCTGCACAACAAAATCCGGAATCACCCGGTGAAAAGTCAATCCATCGTAAAAACCTTTTCGCGACAAATCTACAAAATTCTTTACCGTTTTAGGAGCATCCTTCTCATAAAAATTTATTTTCATCGAACCTTTTTCGGTACGTATTTCTGCATTGATCATAAAAAAATATTTTTCTTTTATTTTGCACTATTGCTTAAGCAAACCTAACAAAAATTTATTTGTAATCATAATTTTTTAATTCCCATCTATCAATGATGCGCATACATATCCTTCATATCACAGAACCACCTTTTCATAATATAATTGAGTCCACTCTGAAAAATAAATTATCCACAGATTACACAGAATTACACAGATGCTAAATACTGATAATCAATGTGTTAAAAAAATGAAAATGAACACAGATTTGCCGAAAACAAGTTTTCGGAGTGGACTCATAATTATATGATTAAAGTGGTATGATGGAACCTCCATTTCACTGATTACTATATCATTGTGCTGGTGTGTGATAACACATAGAGGTTTCATGCGTTTGCAATTTTTGATATAAAGATTATGCGCTGTTTATGTTTTTAATCAAAGCCTGGTAATGTCAGCGTTATACACCTTAGAATTTAAAGGTGACATCAGATTCCCAACGTAATGACAGTACCAGACGCTTTGTCAATAGTTATCTTAGCTTTTCATTGTTTTAATAATCGTCCTCTTGTGTGTCATTATCATTGTAAAGAGCAGGTTGATTTGCATTTTTCCTGCGTTTAAAGCAGATAAAATCAATAAATTAATGAGCGGTTGCCCGGCATCTTTACATCCTTCTAAACCCAATACATTGTACCTGACAACAATCTTTTCAGAAATTTTTTTTATTTATATTTTACAAACATCCCCTCTGTTGAAGGTAATCTGGTATACATTTACTAATTTCGCAAATTGAAAAATCAAACACCAAATCTGCAAAATGGAATATAATTTTAACGCAATAGAGCCCAAGTGGCAAAAATACTGGATAGAAAATCAAACCTATAAAACAGAAACAGACCCCTCGCGCCCCAAATACTATGTGCTGGATATGTTTCCTTATCCCTCTGGTGCTGGTCTTCATGTAGGGCATCCTTTAGGATACATTGCCTCTGATATCTATAGCCGGTACAAAAGGCAAAAAGGTTTTAATGTTTTGCATCCGATGGGTTATGATGCTTACGGACTTCCCGCAGAACAATATGCCATTCAAACCGGACAACATCCAGCCATTACTACCGAAAAAAACATCAAAAGATACCGTGAACAATTAGACAAAATCGGTTTCTCTTTCGATTGGAGCCGGGAGGTTCGCACTTGCGACCCCGAATACTACAAATGGACCCAATGGACATTTATCCAACTCTTTGCCCATTATTTCGACAACAACACCCAGAAAGCAAAACCCATTGCCGAATTGATCGAAATTTTCGAAAAACATGGAAATAAAGACCTGAATGTGGCTTGCGACGAAAATAAACCATTTTCTGCCAGCGATTGGAAAAAAATGAACGAAAAACAACAACAGCAGATTTTGATGAACTACCGACTGGCGTATCTCTCGGATACTATGGTAAATTGGTGCCCCGCATTGGGCACAGTGCTGGCAAACGACGAAGTGAAAGAAGGTTTTTCGGTGAGAGGCGGACATCCGGTGGAGAGAAAAAAAATGAAACAATGGTTTTTGCGCATTACCGCATATGCAGAAAGACTTCTAGATGGACTGGATAGCGTTGACTGGAGCGAATCTGTAAAAGAAATTCAAAAAAACTGGATAGGAAAGTCGGAAGGTGCTACAATTTTTTTCTCACTGAAAGATCATGAAGGATATCTGGAAGTGTTTACAACACGACCCGACACCATTTTTGGCGCTACTTTTATGGTGATTGCCCCTGAGCATGAAGCCGTGGAAAAAATTACCACTAACAAATTCAAAGATAAAGTAAATGAGTACATAAAAATGACCAAAACCAAGTCGGAACGTGAACGGTTGGCAGAGGTCAAAACCGTCAGTGGCCAGTTTACCGGTGGTTATTGTGTGCATCCTTTTTCTGGTAAATCAATACCCGTTTTTATTGCAGATTATGTACTGGCCGGATATGGCACCGGAGCCATTATGGCAGTTCCCGCTCACGATAGCCGCGACTTTAGTTTCGCAAAACATTTTAACCTGCCCATCATTGAGGTGGTAAAAGGTGGAAATATCGAAAAAGAATCTTATGATGCCAAAGAAGGTAAATTGGTGAATTCTGACTTTTTAAACTCCATGGATGTTCCTGATGCCATTCAAACGGCTATTAGCAAACTGGAAGAAAAAGGCATTGGACAAAGGAAAACAAATTTCCGCCTCCGCGATGCCATTTTTAGCAGACAAAGATACTGGGGTGAACCATTTCCTGTCTATTACAAAGAAGGAGTACCCTATACGCTGCCCGAAGAAAAGCTACCCCTGGAATTACCTGATGTAGATAAATATCTGCCAACCGAATCGGGCGAACCTCCATTGGCAAGGGCAAAAAACTGGCAAACAGAACAGGGATATCCGCTGGAAACGAACACTATGCCTGGTTTTGCCGGATCAAGCGCTTATTACATCAGGTACATGGACCCACATAACAAAACACAACTCGTTTCTGAAAAAGCTATCAATTACTGGCAGGATGTCGATCTTTATATCGGAGGGGCAGAACATGCCACAGGACACCTTATCTATTCAAGGTTCTGGAACAAATTCCTTTGTGACATCGGGGTAAGCAAAAAACAAGAACCCTTTAAAAAACTCATCAACCAGGGAATGATACAAGGAAGGTCTAATTTTGTTTACCGCATTAAAGGAACAAAAAAATTCGTTTCTTACAATCTGAGAAAAGAATATGATACTATGCCCATCCATGTGGATGTAAATATTGTAGATAATGACGTGCTGAACCTGGAGGCTTTCAAAAATTGGAATTCGGAATACAAAGATGCAGAGTTTATTCTCGAAGATGGGAAATATATTTGCGGATGGGAAGTGGAAAAAATGTCGAAATCATTCCATAATGTAGTTAACCCGGATGATCTGATTGAAAAATATGGTGCCGATACACTCCGGCTTTATGAAATGTTTTTAGGACCTTTAGAATATGCCAAACCTTGGGATACAAAGGGTATAGAAGGGGTTTTCAGATTCATCAGAAAACTTTGGCGCCTTTTCCATAACGAACAAAATGAAACAGAAATATCTGATCAGAAACCAACACCCGAAGAATTGAAGGTACTGCATAAAACCATCAAAAAGGTAGAGGAAGATATCGAAAGATTTTCATTTAATACCGGGGTAAGCACATTTATGATCTGCGTAAATGACCTTTCGGATTTGAAGTGCAACAAACGGGAAATTCTATCTCCCCTCACCATTCTGATCTCCTCTTTTGCACCACACCTTGCAGAAGAATTATGGCATCTGCTGGGAAATACATCAAGCGTTGTCAATGCATCTTTTCCTGGTTGGAAAGAGGAATATATTGCTGAAAATACCATTCAATATCCGGTTTCATTTAATGGAAAAACACGTTTCAAAATCAATTTACCTGCAGATACATCACCAAAAGAAATAGAAAAAACCGTATTGACTGCGAAGGAAGCGGAAAAATGGCTGAAGGGCAAAACCCCTAAAAAAGTGATTGTAGTACCCGGAAGGATTATAAATGTTGTTGTTTAAAAACCACAATATTTTTTCACAGTCCTCAATAGTGCACTCAGCAAAACTTTGGAATATTTTTTGTTTTATGATTGAAAACAACGAAAAATGAAATCCTGATTTTTTCGTTTATATCATAAAATTATGAAAAACAAATTGTTATGTTTTTTTAGGGTTAGATACAATAAAGTTGCTATCCTTTCCTTTTCCCTCATTTTATCTTTGCCTCTTTCAGCGCAAAATTACCGCCATTGGCAAAACAATGCGTTTCAAAAAGGTGAGAAAATACAATACCGCGTTTTTTACAACAGCATGCTTACTGGCAATGTAAAAGCCGGTGATGCTTCACTAAGCATAAAAAAGAAACCAGAGATTGTAAGAAATCGCAAAACTATGCACATCAAAGCCGAAGGAAATACAAGAGGTGCATTCAGCTTCTTTTTCAAGGTGATGAATCGTTATGAAACTTTTATCGATGAGCAGGCCCTTGTTCCTCACCTTTTCAAACTAAAATTACATGAAGGAAAATACCGCAAAAAACAAAACATCTTTTTCAACCAAAAAGAAAACTATGCCATTGTAAATGACGATATCGTACAAACCAATCAAAATATTCAGGACATAGTATCTTCTCTGTATTTTATGCGCACTTTTAACTACGATTCGGCAAAAGTAGGCGATGTTTACGACATTCAATTTCTGCTCAATGATAGTGTGCATGTATCGCGCATCCTTTTTGAAGGACGCGAAAAAATAAAAACTCAAAAGGGTACATTTCATACATTGCGATTCAGACCCGAAGTACTCATAGGTGATGTATTCAACCAGAAATACCCAATGACTTTATGGGTCTCTGATGATGAAAATAAAATTCTCATTGCCGCCAGAACTGAAATTATTGTGGGAAGTCTGAGAATGGAAATTAATGACTACTCAGGTTTAAAAAATCCTGTATCTTCGCTTACCGAAAACTAAACCTTAAACAAGTCTTACATATCAGACAAAATCCAAATTCCCAAATCAAAAATGCAACGCATGAAAGACATTCTTTCCATCGCCCTGGAAGCATCCGAAGCAATCCTGGATATTTACAAAAAAAATGAAACCCACGTTAATTATAAAGCCGACGATTCTCCGCTGACCCAGGCAGACCGCAATGCTCATAAAATCATCTTTCAGCGGTTGAAAGAAAATTTCCCGGAAATACCGGTTCTTTCGGAAGAGGGTAACATACCTGATTACGACGAAAGAAAATCGTGGGATGAGTTTTGGCTGGTCGATCCCCTGGACGGAACCAAAGAATTTATTAAAAGATCAGGTGAATTTACTGTAAACATTGCTCTCATCAAACAGGGTAAACCGGTATCAGGAATTGTTCATGTTCCTGTCCAGGGACTTTCTTATTTTACTGACAATCAAAAAGCATACAGGCTTAAAGGCAATGATTTTAGCAGGAAAGAACAAATACATACACGAAAAACCAATACCAAACATCTGATTATTGCCGGAAGCCGCGATCATGCAGGTGCAGGATTACAATCTCTTCTGAAAAAAAACCCACAGGCAACCCTGAAAAGCATGGGAAGCTCTTTAAAATTTTGCATGGTGGCCATGGGTGAAGCTGATATCTACTACCGCGACCTGCCCACTATGGAATGGGACACTGCTGCTGCACAAGCCGTTGTAGAAGCAGCAGGAGGAATCGTAATGGATGATTCCGGGAAACCTCTAACTTACAACAAAAAATCAGTAAAAAACCCCTGTTTTATTGCTCTTGGCGACAAAGATTTTGAATGGAAAAAGATTTTTTGATCCCTGTTTCCATCCTGTGAAAATCTACACTTTTTCTTTTACTGCCGTTTTACTTTTGTTGATAAATAAGATTTCTTTCTTGCAGATAATTCATTACAAAATGGAAATTATCGCTGTCCATACCTATAAGTTCGGGAGGAAATACACCTTTACCTGAAAATTTATTCTGAAGGATCAACTCGGCATGTGCCGTTGCGGTAAAACCCGTTGTACGCGCCATAGATGTGAGTTTCATTTTTTCATCATACTCATCGTATAAATCAAAAGTAATTGATTCTTCTTTCCCATCCATTTCTCCCTGTACTGTAATTCGCATAATTGTAAACTCTTTTTCATTGGGGTTCAATTGCCAGTCTTTGATCAATATTCTGCTGGTAAAATCAATAGGTCGTATATAGGTGTTTTTAATGGCAATGGGTTCTTTATCAAAAAATCCTGCTGTTTTTAAAGCCTGTATCAGTTGTATATGACCCGGATAGCGCAATGTTTTTTCTTTCATGTTGGGAATATGCGATAAATTTTTCAACAGCGAACGTAATCCATCGGTATAAAAAGCTTCAAGTGTTCCCACATTATCAAAAAACATCAACTCAGGCTCACTCATGGCAGGTTTGGTCATCAATCTGCCTTTTTCCAAATAACGGGCAGGGCGTGTGTATTCTTCCACCACGTCTAAAGGAGAAAAAGGTGCCTTGTAATTAAACGGATAAATCTTTACTTTGGGCAACCCTCCCACAACATATTCAAAACTATGGATATCCATTTTTTCATTCAGATAGCCTGCAATGAGATTTGGCATACCGGGAGCCACGCCACAATCGGTTATAGCTGTAACTCCTTTTTGAGCGGCAAGGGTGTTCAAATCCATATAATCTTCGGGCATAAATGAAATGTCTACAATGTTTTTGCCGGCTTCTATTACGTTTTTAACCAGATCATAACCCATAAAACCGGGTACTGCCGAAACTACCAAATCAAAATCAGATACAAGGTCTGTAATCATATCTTCATTCATCAGGTTTACGGGCGAAATCTTTACAGGATAGTTTTCCTTAAGGAAATGCAACGACTTTTCATCAATGTCGGCGGCGGTAACATCATGACGGGAAGAAAGATCGATCGCTATTGCTTTTCCGACCATCCCTGCTCCAAGAACTAAAATTTTACTCATAACAACAGATTTTAAAGGGTGAAAATAAATAAATATTTCCCGGTTAGAAAAAAATAAATCCTCTGCAAATTGTCATTAATTGCAGGATTTGTCTATTCAGTCTGATATTTTTCAAACTTCGGGAACGCTAATTTCATTAAATTTAAATCACTTCAATAATAAGGAGGAAAAAATAAGGGAAAAGGTTTAATTTTGTTGAAGAGAATGATATTTTTGCGCTTTATCCCATCAAAATTTTATGCAATTACATAACTCCTCATCCGATGTTTTTTCCCGACGGAAAATTTCCGTTATTGTTTTTATGGTACTGATAGGCCTGATTTATCTCTCACGCTTGTTTTACATTCAGGTAATCGACCATAGGTATAAGATTTATGCCAGTAGTAATGTTCAAAGGGTCATTACAGATTATGCCGCGCGTGGACTTATTTATGATCGCAACGGTGAATTGCTGGTTTATAACGATCCCTATTACGACCTGATGGTTATCCCCGGACAAGTACGCGACATTGATACCACCGAATTTTGTTCACTTCTGGACATCAATCGTGAACAATATGAGAAAAGAATGATCGCTGCAAGGCAATACAGCCCCTACAAACCTACTCTTTTCGAAAAACAGATACCCAAGGATCAATACGCTATCATTCAGGAGAAACTTTTCAAATTCCCCGGATTTTATGTTCAACCCCGTACATTAAGAAAATATCCCCATAATATCGCAGCACATACATTTGGATATGTTGGCGAAGTTGGAAAAACAACTATCGAAAGAGATTCTTATTACAGGATGGGCGATTACATTGGCATTTCGGGTATAGAAAAACACTATGAAGAAATTTTAAGAGGAAAGAAAGGCAGCAGGGTTGTTTTAGTAGATGCTTACAATCGTGATATCAGCTCTTTTCAGGATGGAAGGTATGATACAATGGCGGTAGCGGGTACAGATATTTATACTTCTCTCGACCTTGAATTGCAGAGGTATGGAGAAAAACTGCTCCATAACAAAAGGGGCAGCATTGTAGCCATTGAACCCTCTTCGGGTGAAATTCTTGCTTTGGTTACTTCGCCTGGATACGACCCTAATCTGTTGGTAGGAAGGGTACGATCCGCCAATTATCGAAAACTGCAACAAGATACCATAAAACCTTTATTTAACAGGGCATTAATGGCCAGTTATCCACCAGGCTCTGTTTTTAAAATTGCCAACTTCCTCGTGGGATTGCAAGAAGAGGCTATTACAGAACATTCAAAATATTCTTGCCCAGGATACTATTACAGCGGTGGTGTAACTGTGAAATGCAGGTCGCATCCCTCTCCGGTAGATGTAAAAAGTGCCGTCAAACACAGTTGCAACACCTTCTCCTGTATACAATTCCGCAACTTACTGGAATTGAATAAATTCGAATCTGTTCAGCAAGCACTTACCACATGGCATGATCATATGGAAAGTTTAGGTTTTGGACGAACCTTTGGCAGTGATTTGCCTTACGAACTGAGCGGGCAACTTGGCAACGCCGATTATTATGATCAAATTTATGGACCTAACGGGTGGAGAGCACTTACAGTCATTTCTTTATCCATAGGACAGGGCGAAATAGGTACCACTCCTCTTCAACTGGCTAATCTGGCAGCTATAGTAGCCAACAGAGGACATTACTATACCCCGCATATCGTAAAAGCCACAGATAATATTTTAAACCTAAATGCCGAATACCTCGATCCCATTGAAACTTCCATTGATTCTGTTCACTTCGAAACAATAGCTGAAGCTATGCTTGAAACCGTTGAAGATGGAACAGGTCAATTTTCGAGAATTCCCGAAATACCTATGGCAGGCAAAACAGGGACAGTGCAAAATCCTCATGGCGAAAATCATTCTGCTTTTATTTCTTTTGCCCCTTTTGATAATCCTAAAATTGCCATTTCCGTTATTGTAGAAAATGCCGGTAGTGGATCAGCTTGGGCTGCACCTATTGCCAGTTTAATGACCGAAAAATATCTCACTGGCGAAATAAAAAGAACATGGTTTGAACAACGAATTCTCGATGCCCAATTTTTAACTTTCGGCACCAATAATGACAATCAATAGTAATTCAGTTTTTTATTCGCTTTTAATTTGATGAAACAACCATGATTAAGCTTTAAACACACACGAGCATGATAATTGGCCAAAGAGCAAAGCGCGTAGCGCTTACATTATGGTAGAAATCTGATGCTACCAGTAAATCCAAAGGCGCGTAGCGCTGAAATTATCGGGTTTTGATTAAGAAACATAAGTGCCTCATAATCTAATTATTGAAAATTATAAACAGATGCAACGGATTATATGAAATCACAATTCGACTTTTTTTCACGCCTTGATAAACCCACCATATTTATCTATCTCCTTCTTGTGGTTATCGGTTGGATCAACATTTATGCTGCCGAATATAACGAAAATTTCAGCAGTATCCTCACCTTCAACCAAAGCTATGGCAAACAATTTATCTGGATCATTACAGCAATGGTATTGGCTGTTATTGTTTTAACAATTGATGCAAAATTCTTTTTTGCCTTTGCCTATTTGCTTTTCGGAGTCTCCATTATTTTGCTCATAGGTGTTTTATTTTTTGGCACCGAAATCAATGCCTCCAGATCATGGTTTCAAATAGGAGGTATTGCTATACAACCGGCAGAATTTACTAAATTTACCGCTGCATTGGCTATGGCCCGAATAATTTATGATAACCGAAGCCGAACACGCGACCTCAAAGCACTCCTCAAACCATTAGCTATCATGCTATTACCCATCTCTCTTATTTTTCTTCAAAACGATACAGGCACCACTCTGGTATTCTTTGCCTTTATAATTGTTCTTTACCGTGAAGGTTATTTTCCTGGCATCATCCTTATTCTGGGAATTCTTTCTGCAGGTTTATTTATTCTTACTCTCATATTTAGTCAATATTATGTGATGGCATTCATTACCCTGTCAGGAATCATCATTGGTTTGCTATTGAGAAAAAAGCAAGGTGCATTTAAACAAATAATCCTGCTTCTGCTCCTTTTGAATGCATATGTTTTCTTTGTCAGTTATGTTTATGACGAAGTTTTGCAACCTCACCAAAAAAACCGTATTGCCGTTTTGATTGATGAAACAGTTGATACACGTGGAGCGGGTTACAACCTCCATCAGTCAAAAATAGCCATCGGTTCGGGAGGTTTTTGGGGTAAAGGATTTTTGCAGGGAACTCAAACCAAATTTAACTTTGTTCCAGAACAAAGTACCGATTTTATTTTTTGTACTGTGGGAGAAGAATGGGGCTTTTTGGGTAGTTTTGTTCTCATTGTTTTATTTCTTTCATTGCTTGTAAGACTAACACTGATAGCTGAAAGGCAAAAGTCATCTTTTAGCCGTATTATCGGTTATTCTCTTGTTTCTGTCTTGTTCTTTCATTTTATGATCAATATAGGTATGACTATCGGACTTGTGCCTGTTATTGGTATTCCATTGCCATTCATAAGTTATGGAGGCTCCTCACTGTGGTCGTTCACTATTTTTCTGTTTACCTTTTTAAAACTAGATTCAAAAAGACTTGAATTAATGTAAAATACAAAATATATGCACATCGCATTGTTTGGAAGACGGTTCAATCCTGAATTCTTCCCGGTCATTCAAAAAATGGTTACCACTATGGAAAATCATAAGGTGGATTTCATCGTTTATGATAAATTTTTTGATTTTTTGAAGGGCAATATCCGCTTTCAAAATAATACTAAAGTTTTCGAAAACCACCACCAACTCACAACTTCCGTTTCTTGTATGATCAGTCTGGGAGGCGATGGTACTCTCCTGGACACATTACCTCTGATCAGAAATTCGGGTATACCTGTGCTGGGAATCAATACAGGACGGCTGGGATTCCTCTCCTCGGTATCAACAGATGAGATGGAATCTTCTGTAAAAGAAATTCTGGAAAAAAAATACCAGGTAGAACAGCGTTCTTTGCTTTATCTGGATAGCGGTCCGGCAAAACTTTTTGAGGCTTTTCCCTTTGCTCTCAATGAAGTTACACTTATCAAACGCGACAATACAACCATGATCGCTATCAGCGCTTTTGTCAACGGTAAATATTTAAACACCTACTGGGCCGACGGACTAATGGTGGCAACACCCACCGGATCTACCGGCTACTCATTAAGCTGCGGTGGTCCCATTATTTCTCCTGATTCTGAAAATTTTATCATTACACCTATCGCTTCTCACAATCTTACCGTTCGCCCCATTGTTATTAAAGACGATTCATTGATAAAATTCAGAATTGAAGGGCGCATACAAAGCCATTTGATCGTAATGGACTCAAGAACCCTTCCCCTGGAAAAATCAATGGATCTGTTTATAAAAAAAGCAGATTACAAGATCAACCTCATTAACACCGGCGAAAAAGACTTTTTTACAACCATCCGAAACAAACTGGCATGGGGATTTGATAAGAGAAATTAAATAGATTTCTGCGTTAATAAAAAGGATAAAATCAAGCATATAAGCTATTTAAACCTTAATTTAATTCAATATTCCGGCATTTTTTTTTACTTTTGTATACTTTTTTTTGATAAAAGTAAACATTCTGAAATGCGAAATAACGCAATTTTTCTTTTATTGTGCCTCTTTTTCCTATTCACCTTCTTTAGCGCAGATGCGCAAAGATGGAAAAGAGAAAGACACCATTTAATCTTTGGAACTGGCGCTACAGGTTTTATGGGCGAACTGGGCGGTGCTGACGACATTGGAACTAATGGAATAAAAGATTTTGACATAGAATCGGTAAGACCCTCTTTTATGGCAGGATACCGTTACATGCTTTTAAAAAATACAGGACTGACAACAACTCTTTCTTCGGGTTTTATATCTGGTGATGACAAAAACACTTCCGAACCTTTCCGAAATAACCGAAATATCAATTTCCGCTCAACCGTTATCGAACTGGCAGTGAAAGGGCAATATTACTTTTTTGATATGGACAGACAAGGCGCCAGACATCGAAGGGTTACAGGATCAAGGGGTATAAGAGGTAGTTTCAGTTTCTCCGCTTATGCATTTGGTGGCATTGCAGGTTTTTATTTCAATCCCCAGGGTTATTTTGAGTCATCAAATTACGCTGGTGGTAGTGTTAATCAGGAAGACCTCCCTGAAGATGGATGGTACTATCTGAGAAACCTTCATACGGAAGGCCAGGGTTATTTCCCTACAAGGAAAACCTACTTGCCTGTTTCTGTTTCCATCCCCTTTGGCATTGGAGCCATGATTCACGTTAACAGAAATATTTCCGTGGGTGTCGAATACGGTTATCGCAAAACTTTTACGGATTACATGGATGATGTAAGTACTACTTATGTAAATCAAGATATTTTTCAGGAAATTTTTCCCGACAACCCGGGAAGAAGAGCTTTGGCTGAATATTTTTCAAACCCCACTGTAAATAGCCTTGAAAAAAGTGTTACTGCCCCCGGACAACAAAGAGGAAATCCATACAATACGGATGTTTATATGTTTAGTTTTATTACCTTATATTACAAAATTCCTGATATAAGAGGACCATTTGGTGCTCCGAGGTTTTAAATCAAGACGGGTTTTATTTACAATCAAAATCTACACAAAATAAAGATAGTCCTCTAACGTTTTTCAAAAGCACAATCATTTTGGTTTATGTTGTTTACTTTGAAGAGGCTAAACTTTTGAAAAAACTCCTTGTCATGTCCGAAACCTTTTTTTCAGGAAAATTATATGGTAAATCAATTCTTATTTTAATGATCTTTGTTTATAATTTTCCTAACAACACGAATGCTCAAAAAAGCGAATTAGGTTTTTTTTTCGGAACATCCTACTATATGGGTGACCTGAATCCGGAATTGCCATTTTCAATGCCGCAAATTGCAGCAGGAGCATTATACAGATTCAACATCAATGAAAATGTTGCATTGCGACTGAATGGCGTGTTGGGTCGTGTGGCATCCGATGATGCCATTGTTGGATATAACACCGACCGCAACTTACGATTTCAGTCGCGCATTAGTGAATTATCATTGCAGGGTGAAGTCAATTTTCTTTATTACATTCCCGGTGAGGTTGAAACACCCTATACACCTTATATTTTTGGAGGTGGTGGGCTTTTTAGCTTCAATCCGCAGACAGATATCGAAGGAGTAATGTACAATTTACAGGATTTAAATACCGAAGGACAGGGGTCTGATATGTATCCTGAGAGAAAACCCTATTCTACGGTCTCTTACAACTTTTTATTTGGAATTGGTTTCAAGTTTAACATCACAAGGCTTCTCACCGGCGCTTTTGAATGGGGTATGCGACGTACAGGTACCGATTATCTGGATGATGTAAGTACAACCTATCCTTATCCTGCTGCAGTTGCCAATGATATAAGAACACTTGAACTTTATGACAGAAGTTTGACAAACCGCGGACAAAATGCAGGATTTGCCAGAGGAAACCCCAATAACAATGATTGGTATTCATTTGCCGGTATTGTACTAACATTCAGGATAAAAGACTTAACGCGGGATAAATGCCCCGCCTACAATTAATTTTTCATAAACTTTGAACCTTTTCTTTCATTTAAAGAAACTTATATAGAAATTTGTGCCTATTTTTTCAGATGGTCATGTGATTTTACAAACCAAAATGGATTTCAAGCAAAACATTAATAAAAACAAGCTGCCCCGGCATATCGCAATAATCATGGATGGTAACGGAAGATGGGCAAAGCAGAGAGGTAAAGAGAGAGTATTCGGGCATGAAAATGGAATTCAGTCTGTAAGAGATACAATAGAAGCAGCAGGTGAAATAGGTGTAAAATATCTGACTTTTTATGCGTTTTCTACTGAAAACTGGTGCAGACCTCAAATAGAGGTTGATACGCTGATGGAACTCCTGGTAGGAGCAATTAAAAACGAAACACCCAAACTCATTGAAAAAGGTGCACGCCTTTTGGCTATTGGTGATATAAAATCACTGCCTGAAAAATGCCAGGAACAACTCCAGGTGGCAATGTACGATACAAGAAATAACGATCAAATCAATGTAGTCATTGCGCTTAGCTATAGCTCGCAGTGGGAAATTGTAGAGGCAGTGAAAAATATTGCCCAAAAGGTAAAAAACAAACAAATCGATCCTGATCATATTGATAAAACATTGTTTCAAAACCATTTGCAAACTCATGATATCCCTGATCCCGACCTTTTGATAAGAACAAGCGGGGAACTGAGAATCAGCAATTTTCTGCTTTGGCAGATCGCTTATGCCGAACTTTATTTCACACCCGTTTTTTGGCCCGATTTTGGCAAAAAACATTTTTATCAGGCAATTATAGATTACCAAAGAAGAGAAAGAAGATTTGGTAAAACCTAATACTATATGTTACTCTTTTTCGTTTTCAATCAATAAACTATAAACCGAAGATCAGAAAATTAACTTCATAATGATAAAAATTTTTCAATCCGTTATTATTCTTCATCTTTTGATTTTTTTCCCTTTTTACACCACTTCTCAAAATGTTCTTACAGGTGATCAGATCGAAGTTAATTACGACAGCCCACGTGATTACATTATTGGCGGTATATCTGTTTCAGGTATTAATTATATGGATGAAAATGTAATTGTTATGGTCAGTGGACTCACCGTTGGGCAAAACATCACTATCCCGGGTGAAGATATTGCCAAAGCTATTAGCAATATTTGGAAACAAAACCTCTTCACCGACGTGTCTATCGGTATTACCTCCATAGAGGGAAACAGGGTTTTTCTGGATATTGCCCTCAAAGAAAGACCTCGCATCTCTCAATTCGAATTTAAAGGAATCAAAAAATCCGACATCACTAAACTCACCGATGAACTTAACCTGGTTAGAGGAGATGTAATTACCGAAAACCTGCTGATGCAATCCAAAAATATTATCAACGACTACTATATTGATAAAGGATTTCTGAAACCTCAAGTTTGGGTTGAGCAGATAGCAGATACCTCCCGTACTAACAGCCTAATACTCGAATTTAATATTGACAGAGGTGAACGAACAAAAATTGATGAAGTAGTCATCAAAGGAAATGAGGAACTCAACGATCGGCAGATTAAAAAGTTAATGAAAAATACCCGTGAAAAAAGCCTTCGCTTTCTGTTCAACTCTTCCAAATTTATTCAGGACGATTTTGCCGAAGACAAACAAAAAGTACTCGAAAGATACAACGAACTCGGAAAAAGAGATGCTCAAATAACCAAAGACAGTATTTATTTTGTGGAAGATGACCGCATTGTTCTTGAATTGCACATCAATGAAGGAAATACATATTACTTTAGAAATATTGATTGGGTTGGAAACACTGTTTATCCGGATGAAGTTCTTAGTGAAGTACTAGGACTTTCAAAAGGTGATATTTATAATCAAACACTTTTGGAAAAAAATCTTTTTATGAATACCGAAGGTCTTGATGTGAGTTCACTTTATCTGGACGATGGCTACCTGTTTTTTAATGTTTCTCCCATTGAGACCAATGTATCCAATGATTCAATCGATCTTGAACTTCGCATCTACGAGGGAGAACAGGCGGAGATCAGTCGTGTATCAGTAAGAGGAAATACCAAAACCAACGATCATGTAATATTACGTGAAATAAGAACCCGTCCTGGTATGCTTTTCAGCCGAAGTGACATTATCAGAAGTCAACGGGATATTATTCAACTGGGTTACTTCGATCAGGAAACCATTGATGTAATCCCTACACCCAATGCAACAGACGGAACAGTTGACCTGGAGTATGTGGTAGAGGAAACCTCTTCTGACCAGATTGAACTATCTGGCGGATGGGGTGCCAATCGTATTATTGGCACATTGGGGCTTTCCTTCAACAACTTCTCTACCAGAAATATTTTTGATAAAGATGCATGGCGACCTTTACCATCAGGTGATGGTCAAACACTTAGCCTCAGAGGGCAAACCTACGGAAGAGGGTATGTTTCTTACAGTATGTCTTTTGTAGAACCGTGGTTGGGTGGCAAAAAACCAAATTCATTTAGTTTTTCTGTCTATCAGACAACCCACCGCAACCAGTACCCCACAGAATCGGAGTTATACGGATATTACAGCATTATTGGTACATCTGTAGGCCTTGCAAAACGTCTGAGAGTACCCGATGACTTTTTCTATTTGCGGCAAACGCTTACTTATCAGCGTTACGATATTTTAAACAGCCCCATCAGTTTCATTATCGATGAGGGAAATGCCAATAATCTTAGTTATGGTGTTGAATTTGGACGAAACTCAGTAGATGCACCTCTTTATCCAAGAAAAGGATCAGAGGTTTCCCTCGGATTGCAAATAACACCTCCTTATTCCTATTTTAACGACAAGGATTTTGGCAATCCAAATATGACAGACAGGGAAAAGTATAACTGGCTGGAATATCACAAATGGAAATTCAACACCAGCTGGTACACCGCACTGGCAGGAAACCTGGTGTTAAGTACAAGAACACGTATGGGTTTTCTGGGTTTTTACAACAAAGATATTGGTGTATCGCCCTTTGAACGATTTTACCTGGGAGGCGACGGACTATCGGGATGGGAAATCGATGGACGTGAAATCATTGCCATGAGAGGATATGCCAACTACGCTCTTACACCCATGGATGAATCCGGGAAATTTATTGGTGCTAATGTATACAATAAATTTACCGCCGAGCTGCGGTATCCGGTATCCCTTAATCCTTCTGCCACCATTTACGCCCTGGCATTTGCTGAAGCAGGCGATGCCTGGGGAAATTTCCGGGATTTCAACCCCTTTCAGTTAAAAAGATCTGCTGGATTTGGAGTTAGAATATTTCTTCCTATGTTTGGTTTGCTCGGTCTTGACTGGGGTTATGGTTTCGACGAAATTCCCGGTAGACCCGGTGATAATAAAGGCAGATTCCACTTTAGCATCGGACAGTCTATTGATTAATTCTGATCTGTTTTCTGCTATGGGTTAAATCATTCTATGTAAAATCATACTACCTTTCATTGCAAGTTTTATTTATCAATACTAAGATATTTATATTATGAAAAAGTTTTTATGGATCATACCCTTGTTTTTGTTATTCTCAACAAATAGCTTTGCCCAAAGATTTGCTTATATTGATTCCGAATACATTCTTGAAAATATCCCTGAATACCAGGCAGCTCAAATGGAACTCAATGAGATATCTGTAGAATGGCAAAACGAAATTGAAACCCTGTTTGGAGAAATTGATGAAATGTATAGAAAATATCAGGCCGAATCGGTTTTATTGCCCGAAGATATGAAACGAGAGAGAGAAGAAGAAATCATTGATAAAGAATCTGAAGCAAAACAACTACAAATGCAAAGGTTCGGTCGTGAAGGAGATTTATTTCAAAAAAGACAGGAACTCATAAAACCCATTCAAGACCAAATTTACGAGGCGGTTGAAGAAATTGCAACTACTGGTAACTATGCCGTTATTTTTGATAAAACTGAAAGTGGTAATATGATCTTTACAGATGTAAGATACGATCTCAGCGATGAAGTTCTCAGATCGATGGGATACAGACAATAATAGCAAATGTATTGTTTTAATAAAAAAAACACCAGAGATTAGTCTTTGGTGTTTTTTATTTTTTTGATGCAAAAATTGAGAGAGCTTAGTTATATTTTCCGACCATAATAGCAACATCCGCTAATTCTAATATTGTTTATTCTTTAACAAAGGTGAGCGTTTGCCCTTCAAATCTGTCAATATTTTGATGGAAATCGTAGAATTCTTTGTACCTTTCTGCCGGAAAATTCCCTCTGTAGGTCTGTAAATCACGGATATAAACAAATTCGCCATCTTTACGCACAAACCGTGTTGTATAAGTACCAAATGATGTCTCCTTGTGGTACTCCGGTGCCGGTGACTCCAACACGTAACCCTCGGGTATATGGAAAACCAGCGTATCTGAAACCGTTTTTTCGTATTTTAATACAAAAGAACTTATCCGGTTTCTTTCCCTTTTGGGTATGTATTGCCTGGATGAAATCGGATTTAAAGGCACATGGATGCGATTTCCACTCACACTTCCGTATGATCTTAAGGATACATCCATTTCAATGCCTGTGGTTGGTTTTACAGTATCTGTAATTGCTGAAAGATTGTATTGATCAATGGTATAATTGGGTAAGTGAAATCTATTGTATAACCACTTTTTCTGATCGTCGGGGGCAAGTCTTACAACAGGATAATAATCTACAAAATAAATTCCGCCGTATTGCATTGTTATATTCCCGGTTCCATTGCCCATTTTGTCAATAACAATGGTAGCATTTATATTGTTGATATTATCAAGTGGGTCATATCCTGGTGTTTTGGTCAGGTATCCGCCATCTTCCTTTATTAATAATACAGGGCGATTATCTGTAAAATCACCCAAATGATCAAAAGGCATTTGTTGGTTTGTACATTCCAGCCATACTGTATCTTTTTCAAGAGGAACGCAAAGAATCACATGATTAAATTGATTGGTTGGAAAATCCTCCAGGATGTTATATCTTCCTGCCCCCGCATACACCAGCGTGTAATAAGCTTTAATACCTACAGCTCTCAGCATCGCTTTTGTATAATTGGTCAACGCCTTACAATCGCCGTATCCAGTGTTGTCTACAGTCTTGGCATCAAAGGGTTGCATCCCCCCAATTCCCAAAGCAATGTTTACATACCGGGTATTATCCTGTAAATACTGATAAATTCTTTTTACCTTATCTCTCTGGTCAGGAGCATCTTTTACCAGGTTTTGTAAAAACTCTGTTCTTTCTTTTGGCAGATCGTCGCGCCCCTGATTTAGCTCCCAGGCCCATTTGCCAAATTCTTTCCAGGAAGAGGTTGTGCCGGCATAATTATCAAACTGAAAATGGGAAGGGGTAAAAAGGACAACCGGGACAAACTCCCTGATAGAAGGAGATAAATATTCTTTTTTTATAGCTTTGATATTCTCAAATTCCCACAGGTATTTTTTATACTCTTTCCTGCCGATACTTTCCTCAGAATCTTTATCAACATTGAATAACATGAATTTAATATCCATCTCAGGAGTGCAGGAAATATTCAAACTGGCTTTTTCTGTGCTGATGTTAAAAGCAGGTACTGTATAAAAACCAGATGAATAGTACATTCCTCTTTTATAACTCACCTGCCACGAATATTCAACAGTATAGGGATATTCAGATAAATTCGGAACATAAGCAAGAATGCGATTATCTTCATACAATGAAAAATTGGCAACATTACTGCGATCAATCAAATCTTTTTTCTTAATTTTCCGGATCGATTCTCCTTTTTCATCATAGATATGTCCTCCATTAAATTTTATGCTTGAGTACAGATCATACTGCTCAGCAAAAATGTCAGGTCCTTTGCCGTTTTCATTCAAAATCGTAACAACAATTTTTCTTTCAACAGTGTACCTCGAAGGTTTGTCAAAGACCACATCCATCTTATTTAGTCTTATAATGGCATTGGCGTTCTTTTTTAAATCATCATCGATTTTAGAAACCGGAAATTGAGATGCGGAAACCAATGATGAAAAGCCAAGACTAAAAAGCAAACAAAAGAAAAGAACTTTGGGGATAACTGGTTTTAGGTTTTTAAATATAATCATCTGATTGGAGTTTTTAAGATATTTTTTTCAAAACGATCATCTTGGCCTGTTCTTCCACAACTTTGGCATAAAACTCTCTCAGGTGTTTGTATTCGTCGGGTATAAACAATGATTTGTTTATGGCAAAGTTTATTTTTACCTTAATTGTATTATCGCCATTCATTTGATAAGTTGAAGAGTAATTGGCGGCATTACCCGATCTGGAGATCCTGAACTTTGCATTTTCCGGCATCTCTTCAATCTCATAACCTTCAGGAATTTGAATGGTAATATCAAAAACTCTTTTGTTGGGAAAAACAAAGTCAACGGGAAAAAGCCGGTCTTCTGACCTGAAAGGATTACTTTCCATCTGATCGATAAGCAGCGGATTAATGTAAAGAATGTCGCGTTGAGTAGCAGCGGGTTCAGGTATATCAAACTGATAATTGGCGATGAGAGGTTGGCTCCAGTCTTCTTTGTTGGCCAATTCAAAAGAATTCAATTCCATACCGGATTTAACGCTTTCAAAATCATCCATATATTCATCATCTGAATCAAATTTTTTATATTTCTTAACCAATCGAAGGCGATTGTAATTTTCAAACTCACGCACCAGTTGTGCTTCAACAGATCCACAGGGTTTTAATACAATCTCGGATTTCGTATGCGCAAGGTTATCACCAAATGCCTCCAGGTCAACCCATTCTCCCCCGTTTGCTTTCACCACACGCCCTTTTCCGTTAATACACCTTTCTGGTAATAAATAGTAGGGTACATCTTTATCGGTAGCATCCAGCAGCACTTTTTCTCCGTTTATGTTTGCACAGGCAATTACATAATTAAAACCATTGAGCATGATCTGCGAGGGGTTGAGCATACCATGTGCACGGGTGCTCAGAATAACAGGATCAACATCAATATCAAGTTCTTTTAACAAAGCCATCAAAAGAAAATTGATATCAGCGGCATCTCCCTCTCTTTGTTCCCAGATTTTTTTCATATTGGTACTGGCATAAAAACCGGTATTCTTATCCCAATTCATTTCATTCTGAATATATTTGTAAGCAGCAACCATTCTCTGATGCTCATTTTCAAATTCGGACTTAATTTTTGCTGCAGCTTCGCTCATATAGTCGGTTTTATCAAAAACCTTCCCGAAGCTTTTACTTTCAAGCAATTGTTCGGTAAGTTTGGGCCAAGTGCTGCTGAAATCCTGCCCTCCGCCAAAAGGAGACCTGAAACCCACCAACTCATGTTCAATTTTTGATAAATAATTAACAATGGCGTTCATATGGGGTTCCGTTTTAAAGGCAGGGGCATTTTCCATTCTTAAAATGCTAATATTTTCCTGATAATCTAAATCTGTGGTGGTCAGTCTTGTGTTCTGATTGTGCTCAGTTAAGGTTAAGAAACCCTGCATCAGCGTTTTATAGAAAAAATACTCGGGGATATATAACCTCAATTCACTGAATTCTGTAGGGTACCGATTCTGGAAAAACCATACTGGTAGTGTATACAAAAAAGGGGAAGCAACGGTATATTGAAGATCAAAAACAGATCCTTCCTTCACATTGGGCAGAGAAAAATTCATGCTCCTTACATTATCGCTAATCTCTTCTTCATAGGCATTTTTTCTTTTAAGATTGGTTTTTACAATTTTTCCGTTTTCATAGGTGAAAGTCACACCTTTTAATGAAGTCATATCTTCTCCGCTAAAACTTTTTCCATAAAGCCTGATTTTAAAATCAGCTTCATCCAGGGCATCTTTATCAAATATTTTCATCCGCAGATGCCTCGTAAAATGGCTGCGAAAACCATGTTCACTGTCATAACGGATCTCAATGACACCATAATCCCCCAATACAACTGCCTTAGCAGTGGTATCTTTTTCATATGTTGTCATTCGGACATCAGCATGATCTACTTTTTTATATTTCATGGGGGGCTTCTGTGCCTGAAGAGTTATTGATGAAATCAATAGTAAACCCACAAAGACAAAAGAATTGAGATACTTGTAAATCATAATCTTATAGGTTTAATGAATATGTGCTTGGATAGCGATCCCAATTAATAAAGATATGGTTTGGTATTTAATGTCACGAATAAAATTCCATTCTCCTACAATATAATCTTTCAGCTAGGAATTATTACAAAAATAAAATAATTATAAAACAAGAATTCAAATCCCTATTTGATTTAACATTTAAAACAGCAATTTATAATTAGTCTGAATAAGCAATTTGAGACAGAAACTTTTTTTGGTTTAAATACCAGGCACTTGATGAAGAAAAATCCTAAAAGATTGACTGATATCAAAAAATTCTTCGCCCATAGCAGTTTGGATTGCTTCATGTTGAGATGGCAAATGCTTATATCTTTTAATCTGAACGAATAATCATTGAAGAGGATCGGGGATTCCATGCGGTTCTAATTTTGGATATTGAAAGAAAAAACAGAAATAAAAATCAAATCTTTGAGTCCACTCTGAAAAGTAAATTATCCATAGATTACACAGATTCACACAGATGCTAAGTCCTCGTAATCTGTGATTTTAAAACCGGAAAATGAACACAGATTTTCCGAAAACAAGTTTTCGGAGTGGACTCATCTTTTGATTTGGCATAAAAGAAGGATAAAAAAAACCTGCCTCAAAAAATAAGGCAGGTTTTTTATATCGCATCAAACGGATGCGCAGTGAGTTTTCCTATTTCTGAATCTGAAGTTTTCTAATGGCAACTCCATTTTCAGTATGGATATGCATAATATACATGCCGGTTTCGAAAGTATTCAAAATACGTACCTGGTCGTTGTTAATTATATTGTTGTATACAACCTTACCAGTAAGATCAGATATGATAACCGCTTCAATTCTGCTGTCGGCAGTTACATTGAAATGATCACGTGCTGGATTAGGATATACATTAATGTTGTATTCAGAAAGATCTTCAACGCTAACAGGGGATCCCCAGATATCGTCCAGAACTACATCTTCTGCAACAACCTCAACGCTTCTGTCATCTCCAGCATCCCATTCGCCACCGTCCCAGCCGGCATTCAGGAAGTACTTATACTCGTAAGTACCTGCTTCCAGATTGAGAGTTTTGGTCCATATCATGGAATCATCCACTCTGCTCATGGTCTGGTCATCTGGCAAGTCACCAGGATCTGCCCAATCAAACATATCTCCGGTGAGATATACAACGTCATTCTCAGGATCAAAATCTTCAGCGGTAGACATATCTACATTAAATGTAACAGCAAATGTTTCTGGTGCGATGTACTCTTCGATATCAGCTGCAAATCTGGGAACGAGTTGCAATGTTTCGTTGAAAGTGATTACAACACCTCTGATGACCACAGGTGTGGTAGGAATAGTGTCTTCAAAGAGGTCTGTATTCCAGAAATCGGTTCTGACAACAAATTCATTGGTACCATCAGATAGGGTGTAATTCTCTCCATTATCAAATGTTTCGTCTTCATCCAGATCAGTAAACACAACATTGGTGAATTCGATGTATTTTGCCTGATCATCCTGAGTAACCGCATCAAGGGTGAAACCAGTAGGATCTATAACCGTATTATCAGTTGCAGGATCAGTATTTTCAGCAGGCTGAAACTGAACCATGTTTCTGAAAATGTTAATAGAACCAACCACGTTGGTAATTACATCATACAGATCGTACTCGGTAGTAATGACTCCATCATCGTCATCGATCATAATGGCAGCCGTTTCATCCTGCAGGAATTTACGGTTACGGAAACCGTCCATCGCAGTGATAACTGCCTCACCAGTATAACGGAAAAGTGATCCGTCGTCTGGCTGATCTCTCAGTTCAGCAAGGGTAGCGATGTCGGTAACTGGAATATCCTGGAAGTTAGCAGTAAGGGTAGTAGCTTCGCCAGGCATGATGTAATCAAACATCATTTCTGTGCTCACTTCGTTACCTTCAGCATCTGTCCAGTTTACAAATTCGAAGAGTCCATCCGCAGGTTCTGCAGAAACAGGAACAACCGCGCCTTCGTAATAATCACCTCCACCATCAGCAGTACCAAGTTCAGCAGGTTCTGCCTCAACAGTTAATGTATACAATGGTGGTTCATCACCAGTGGTTTCCAGAACAAATCCGTTACCCACAACGTGAGCTAAGATTTTTGCTTCGTCGTCTTCATCGATTACAACCTTGTTAATACCAGTGAGGTTGGGGTGACCAATGCCAATTTGTTTGCTGTAAACCGTTCTGTTATCCAAAGTTGTAGAAGAATTGATGTTGGCAAATGCCTGTTCAAGTGTTGCGCCTACAGAGATATCAATAATTTCGTACCTGGCAGCACCTTCCTCTGCATTAAACTCTTCGTGGATAGTGTAAGAAAGGAAACGCTTACCATCATATTCAAAAATGTTGGGATCATAAGTACGTGAATTAACCACAGTTGCTGGAATCTCAGCAACGATGTCGCCCTGGATATCTGCCAACATGATTCCCTGGTTGTTACTTGTTACCACAAAGAGGTCATCTTCACCAGGTATCGCGTTGTAAATACCATGATTGTTAATGTTGCCTTCAGCAATATCAAGCGTAATCATATCGGGGTTGTCTTCATTTAAAAGCACACCATCTTCAAAGTTCCAAACTCTGAAATCATTGGTTCCATTAATGTGAGCAATGATATGACCATCTGCTTTGGGGTCACCAATGATAGAGAATGCATCTCCCAAACGTCCCGGCTCAGCATCGTATGTAACCACTGCTTCGGGTGTTGCGTCCAATCCATCCCAGCGATAGATTTTGAAGACACCTTGTCCCCAGGCATCACCAGTAGGATCGAGAGAGAGGTTGGATACATAAATTGCATCTCCGGCAGTTCTCACATAATTAATGGGGAAAGTAACTGGTTCGATCACATCATCATCCCATGGCAAGGTGATTGGACCAAGGTGCGGGCTTAAGTAATCCCATGCATATACATTAGGACCACCTTCACGCGATGCAACAACAGCATATCTGTCCATGTAAATATCTGCACCTCTTGCATTTCCATCAGTGCCAATTTCTTCAGGAAGATTATCACCTGTAGCGTCAATCAGGTTGGTCATAGTGATTGGATCAGCATCTTCGAGCGCAAAATTCGCTGTAAGGGTAAGATCACTGGCAGGCATGGTAATGATATTATCGGTAACATCTGATATGGTATCGCCGTCGGCATCTGTCCAGTTTACGAATTCAAAACCAGCATTTGCTTCGGCAGAAACTTCAATCTGATCGCCTTCAGCATATTCACCTGCACCGGTTACAGTACCCCAGTCAGCTGGATTGGCTTCGAGATTAAGAGAAAAGAGTTCAACGTCTTCTACCAAAATGTTGTCAATAGCCCAGTACCAACCCCAGGATTCATTATCATTGTAATTAAAACGGATTCTTAACTCAGCGTTGGCATAAGCAGTAATATCGATTATTTCAGAAGCAGGATCAGTCCAGCTACCTATACTCCCATCTTCATAGGTGGCAACAGTCTCCCAGTCTGTACCATCCCAAACCTCTATAGTAGCAACTTCATCTCCAATCACTCTAAAGTAATGATCAAATGAAAGGAATAAAGCACCTGTAAGATCAGAAGCATCTATAGCAGGCGTTGTAAGCGTTGCACTTAGCAATGTACTGCCGCCTTCTGCATCACTATCAATAAAAGCAAATGGAGTTCCATCTATGCTACTTCCTGCATCATCAGCAATAAATTGCCATGTTGTTTCTGCCTCATTATTTTCGTCTTCCAGAATAAACCAGTTTTCAGGTAATTCCTGAGCATCGAAGTTTTCTGAGAATGGCAATGTTTCCGGATCAGGCATTGAAAGTACAACATCCTCCTCAACATCTGCATCTACTATGCTTAGTGCTTCACCTTCAAGGGGTAGGAAAAGGAGAGCGGAAACATCATAAGTATAATCCCCGGCAGCCAATAATGTAGAAGCATCGCCGTCAGCATCGGTCAACAGCATTTCTATCATCGTATCACTGTCGTCGTAAATAACAATTTCAGCTCCTTCGATGGGATCGGTACCATCAGTAACATTAAAGTCAACAGCATAAGCGTTATCAAGAGTAACGTCTACGACCTCGTCTGCATCAACCACCTCAACGGACCCCATGTTATCGATAAAACCTGTGGCGCTAACCTGATAATCATACTCATTGGGTACAACGGTAAATTCGTAAGGCGAGGCATCAAGTGTCTGATCATCCAACGTTACGGTAGCATCATTAACAGGATTAGCGTCTGAATCTGATACGTTGAATATAACGGTATAATAAACCGCTTCCTCAACACCTACATTGGTCAGGTGAAGATCAATATCACCTGTTCCGCTTGATTTTCCATAGAAACCAAGGGCAACTCTTCCTGAATAATCAGATAAATCAATACTAATGGTTTCTCCTGTGTTGGAAATATCATCTCCCGGACCAAAACTTTTGATAATGTCAGCATCAGACCAGGTAATACCACCATCTGTAGAAACAACTACAGAAAAAGATTGTCCTTCACTGAAACTGGCGGGATCGGTACCAGCAAATTCTGTAATCGCAACATCAAAAGTTACCATATAATCAGTGCTACCATCTCCCAGGTCAATGGGTGGAGTTACCAGCCAGTAGTCACGGTTGCTCCAAAGATTCATCTTGGCCGCATTTTCTTCTTCCAGTGAATCATCATTGCCAAATTTAGTATGAATCCATCCGCTGGTTAAAGGATCAAGTACTGTATTATCGTCTAATTCACCCTCGAACCTTCTCCAATCCATAGGAGGAAAGTCTTCACCTATAAAATCAAATACAAAAGCAGGTGTGATGGTTGGATCATATCCGGTACCTGTAAGAGCAATGCTGTTCACCAACTTGGCAGGAAGATTATCTTCAATATCCATGCTGGCCACATAATCTCTTGCTTCCATTGGATTGAATTGTACTGTCAGGTAATCGAATTCAAGAGAATTCAATTCGATGGGCCATGTCATATCCTCAGGTACAATGAGTTCGAAAGCATCAGCATCATCACCTGAAATGGTGATATCTTCTTCCTCAATAGTGATTGTTCCCGTACCTGTATTGCTAATCATCAATTCTTGTGTGCCAGATTCATTGATAAATATTTCTGCACCAAAATCGAGCTCTGTAGTATTAGCCTCAAAAACAGGTTCATCAGGCAGAGGTTCATATGCGATATTATCGAAATACTGGGTTCTGAAAGTAGAACCAGCAGCATTGCGAATAGCAAGATAAGCATCAGTGGGATATGTAATATCATCAAATTCACCAAAGGAAACAGAATATTGTTCGTATGTACCCGTAATGTTGAGGGTTTCTACCACTTCAAATGTAGAAATATCAGTAGGATCAGTCATGTAACCCACTTCTACAGGTTCCTCCTGGGTTGAAAGCGCCATTTTGGCGTAAAAACGTAACCAGGAGTTATCAATATCTGTCACCATAGGAGTTACCAAAACAGCATCTGTATCCAAACTGTTACCGATGGCTAATCTCACATGGTTAGGGGCAGAAATAGGATTTCCAACGGTTCTGATATCTGTATAGGCAGAGGTGTTGGATTCTTCTTTGATGAGCAGTCCCATGAAAGGTGAGGGTATCTCGCCTCCTTCCACATCGTCAAAGTTTTCGAAGAAACTGGTGTAAGGATCGTATCCTGTACCAGTAAGTGCAACTACCAGATCAGATCCGTCTTCGCTGTTGTAGGCAACAGTGATTTCTGCGCTTGCTTCTGCTGCTGCATCGGGAGTAAATGTTACAACAATTTCAAAACTTTCTTCATTACCCAGTGTAATGGGGTAAGTAAGATCGCTGTCGGCAAGTTCCATAGAGAAAAGATCTGCATCTGTTCCACCAAGGGTTATATCACCGTCGTTAATCTCTACTTCCGCATATCCTTCGTTGGTAAAGGTCACGCTTTTGCTAACAGAATTTACACCTGCAACTGCAAATCCTACGTCAAGAGAATCGGGCATAGCAACCAGATCGGTAACACCCTCAACAAGTGTTACATCTTCTGTAACATCTGCATCAACCACAGTTACTTCCCCGTTAGAGGGATCGTAACCATCAGCCATAACAGAATAATTATATGTGCCGGGTTCAATCTCTTCGAATACATAATCTCCGGCAGCATTTTCCACTCCATTTAGAGTTACTAAAGCATCTGTAACAGGATCACCAGATTCGTCAACTACATTAAATTCAACATTGAATACATCAGGCATAATTTCTACTGTCACATCATCAAGATATACACCATTTCCATTAAATTGATAATGACGGAATCCTAAATAAAATGGATTCCCATCGGAGTAATCAGCGAGTGGTATTGTATATCTTACCCATTCAGATGCGGGTAGATTTGCAACATCAATCGTAGTCAAAACTTCGGTGAAACTATCGGGTTCAGTATCTGTAGTTGAAACAACTACATCCAGATTATCGGGAGGATAAGCTGACGTAAAGTTTTTTCTTACAAAGAAACTCACTCTGATGTCTTCGCTTGATTCTATGACAGGAGATATGAGGAAGTTGTTTGTCGAGTCCGAACTCCAACTCGAATAAGCGGATGCTTCTCCATCGGGAGTATTGTTTTCGGATGTAGTTCGGTTCCATGCAACTGAACCTTGAACATTATTTCTTATCCAGGATTCTGGTGGAAATTCTTCACCTTCAAAATCCTGAAAATAGGGGAATTCAGTAATAGCAAACCCTGCAACCTCACCTCTTGTAAGTTCTACAGAAGCAGCAGCACCTTCTGTTACTGCGCTACCATCGGTAGATATGGCACGGTGATAAACTACAATGCTTTCACCTACATCAACTCCTGCATCATCAAGGATTGCATCAACGGTTTCAAAATCAGTGGCAAATTCAGTATCTGTGCCGGTATTGGCATTGACCAAAATTGTTGAAAACGCGTCATCAGCAGCCAATTGCCAGATATAGGTAACAAGGTCACCATCATCGTCGGTGGCAGCATCCCATTCCGGGACAAAAGGAGTAGCAGGATCGCCTTCAATGGTCAGCTCAGCAGCATCTGCGGGAGCAGTAATTGCTGAGGCAGCAGGAGCTGTATTGGGCGAATCAAGAATTTGTCCTCTGATCTCACCATCAGGAAAATCTGTACTGTGAATATTCACATACAATTCGCCGTCAAGCAGTTGATCGATATTTTCTTGTGAAAAATCAAATGTGTTTACAAAAGGATTATAAGATCCCTGTTCGTCATTGTCCTCCAGATCGGCTGTGAGTGTATGTGCAACCGCACCGTTTGATCCATTGGCGGCACTGTGGATATGCGACATGGTATATGCACTTCCCAATCCTGAGAAAGAGCCTGAAAGTTGTGCAACTGATCCGGCAAGTGTAAGCACACCATCTCCTGTACCTTCACTGAGATTAGAAGGAACTTCAACCAAACCGGAGAGTTCGTATTCGTAATCAACGGCAGCTGGTAATTCGAGAACGGTACCATCAGCAAGTACTGCTATCAGACCAAAACCTTCGCCATCACTGTTTACCGAGGGGTCGAGAAATCCGGTAGCCAATACAGTAGCAGCGTCACCTTCGAGTGCTCTGAGGTCGGCACCAAAAGAAGCCAAAACAACATCAGGATCAGCGTTTGCGGCAATATCAAGTGTATTATAAAGAGGATCAACGCTCAGATAGCCTTCGAAATCTGTATATTCAGCATTTTCCCACACGCTGCCCACATACCGGGTATCAACATTAACACCAGGAGCATCAGTAACACCATGATAGAGGAGCAGATCAACATCATCAGGTTCTGCTGCGGTTTCCTGTGCGCCAGCAAAAAGTTCCAGTGAGAAAGGAGTTAACGGATCGTAACCCGCATCACTAACAATACCACTGGCAACAATTACATATGTTTCATCTTCTGTAAACTCAACAGGTGTAAGAGTGAATACAGATGCATCTATACCGGCACCGGCAGGAGCAATGTCAATGGTAAGATCCACTTCGGCAGGAACATCCACGAAAGGAGTTGCTGCTTTATAATCAAGGTCATCGTAAAACAATTCACCATTTACAAAAACATCTACACTTGCGGCAGCTGCATCAGCTGAATTGTGGATAATTTGTGCGCGGGCGAAAACGGGCTCGGGTATAAATTCATAAACGGGGTAAGTGATATCGTATCCGCTGGTAGAATAACCACCCACACCATTATTAGTACCCATCA
>CAYPFV010000017.1:0-33184 GCA_964410015.1 uncultured Bacteroidales bacterium | reverse complement strand
CGTTATTTTATATCCCTTTGAGTTTTCTGAGCTCGTTAAAGTGTTCGATAGACTGTTTTTCAAACCTTTCTCTTGACGACTTTTTATATTGATCAAATTCAGATTTAAGTTCTATGAGTTCTTTTGATTTTGAAGAGGTGATGCTATGTGCTCTTTTAAAAAGGACAAAGAGAATACCCGCCAGCACAAGCAAGGCAATGATAACAGACCAAAGCATAAGGTTGTAAAAAACCTTATTTACAGGCAATCCAAACAAAAAAAGACTATCGCGGTTTTTGATAGCTTCATCGCGCTCAGCAAAGGTTCTTTGCAATTCACTTTGCAAAGAATCAACCCTGTTGCGTGTTTGTGAAAGTTCATTTTCCAAATCATCAATACTATTAAAGGCGGCATTAAGCGAATCAAGAGAATTTTGTCTGATCTTCTGAAACATGTCTTCACGGATAGCTCTAAAATTGTTATAAATATTGGTTCGCTCATTGAGGTAATCGTATTGTTCTTTCAGCGTTCCGTTATCGAGTATTTCAGGAGTGGTTTGAGCAATAGTTTCTTCTGTATGGAAAAAAATAAATGTAAAAATAAAAAAACCTGCAAAACTTATCACACCATTTTTTATCATATTCATAGCATAATCTGGGTTAAATAAATTGTAAACGAAAAGCATTGGGATTATTGTTTCAAAACTTTGTGAAAGGTAATAATTTTTGGGCAAAATTTGATGATTTTTTCGACAAAAAATAGTCTGATTAAATTATCATTACAATTTTTTGCGATGCTTTTTTTTCATAGAAGATTTTTTTAATTGCCTTAACCGGCAGATACCTGCTTGTTTTGAAATGTTTTTAAAAAGTCGATAGAGAGTTTATTGAAAAGGTTTGCTTTTTCGATATTGACCACATGTCCACATTTTTCAATGACCAACAACGAACGACTTTTATATTTTTTAACAAGGTCCTTTACCGGTTCCAGCAAAATATAATCCTGGTCGCCCATCACATATAGCGTAGGAATTTCTGGGTCTTGCTCTTCCATACGGGTCAGTTTGGCAGTAAGACGGCGGGTAAGCTGAAACCACCTGATAAATTCATGCCTGGCCAACTTACGTGCTTCATTAATAAATACATTCCTGGATTCCTGATGTTGATCAAGCGGCATGATAATAAAGGCAAAAACCTTATACAACCACATAAAAGGGATGATCCGGTGAAATGTTCTTCCTAACCTGACAAGAAAACGGGATTTAAAATTAAGTTTTGTGATCGCTCCTACCAGTATCATAGATTGTACATACTGCTTTTTTATTTCAGCGAGCTTGCGTACAATAATAGTACCCATAGATACACCTACAAAATGTGCGCTTTTAATTTGGTTGTGATCGAGCACTTTTACTATATCAAGCGCTATATGTTCAAAAGAATAAGTGATTTTTTTTTCTTTGGATTGGGGTCGGGAATTTCCATGTCCGTGCAAATCGATAAGCATCAGGTTAAAATGTTTAACATAGCTCTGAATCTGCCGGAACCAAACCCTGGAACTACCACCTGCCCCATGAATAAAAACTACCCATTGGTCTGATTCTTTATTGGGATATATTTTATGATGTAGCATTTTTACATTCTGTGATTTTCAACAAAATTAATCATTATATACAACCAAAAGTTTTTTCATTCGTTAATGTTTTAAACGAAACATACTTTTGGTGAATTGTGTTCAGATACGTGTTTTTGGCGAAAAACGTGCCAGATATGATTGTTTGATTCCAAAAGAACAAAATACCCGATCATAACTATGGAAAACAATCCTTTACAGACTGATAAAAAAAACAAAACGGCACTGGAAGAAATGAAAGGTGTAGAAAAACTACCTGACATTAACCTGCAGGCGGTAAAAAAAATGTTTGTAAATCTCAAAAAAGAATTATCAACAGAGGCATATGTGAAAGGAATCAGAGAAGGAAACCGCACAATATTGAGCAAAGCCATTACCCTTGTTGAAAGTTCACGTCCTGAGCATTACAGGCAGGCACAGGAAATTATAGAGCAATGTATCCCGCATGCCGTACCCTCTGTTCGTATCGGTATCACAGGTGTTCCTGGTGTGGGAAAAAGTACCTTTATCGAAGCCTTTGGTATGCAACTGATCTCGCAGGGGCATAAAATTGCCGTTTTGGCAGTGGACCCCAGCAGCGAAATTTCGAAAGGAAGCATTCTTGGTGATAAAACACGTATGGAAAACTTGTCTGTAAACTCCAATGCTTTTATCAGACCCAGCCCTTCTGCGGGTTCTCTGGGTGGAGTGGCACGCAAAACAAGAGAAATAATTTTTTTATGCGAAACAGCTGGTTTCGACCGTATTTTGGTAGAAACCGTTGGGGTTGGTCAATCCGAAACAACCGTACACTCTATGGTCGACTTCTTCCTTTTGCTCATGCTGGCAGGCGCCGGCGATGAACTGCAGGGAATCAAAAGGGGCATCATGGAGATGTGCGATGCCATTGTTATCAACAAGGCAGATACCGACAACATTACCAATGCCCAAAAAGCAAAAGTACAATACCAGAATGCCCTGCACCTCTTCCCTCCTGCCCCATCGGGCTGGACGCCCAGAGTGGAAACCTGCTCCAGTATCTATAAAACCAACCTGGACAACATTGGCAGTATGATCGATGAATACATGGCATTGGTGAAAAAAAACGGATTCTTTAATCAAAAAAGAAAAAACCAGCATATCAATCATATGTACGAAAACATCAGACTTGCCCTCACAGAGCGCTTTTACCAACACCCTGAGGTGATCGCACGGACAGATGAAACCATCAAAGCATTGGAAAATAATCAGCTAACTTCCTACCAGGCAGCAGAGAAACTCTTGAAAGTGTATTTTGGGGCACAAAACCAGAATGATTAACTTTGCGAAATCATGACCAAAAAGTATTGTATTTTTTTTACTGTTTTCCTGATTCTTGTTTGTGGTTCGTATGCCAAAAGTAACAAATCTTCCTCTATACATAAAAACTTATCCGATCAAAAAAAAGAACCTACCATACATTTTGTTTACGGATTAAATTTCGGTGGATATTTTGCCAACAACGCCACCGCCAACTATTACAACGGCGATGCTGCAACCACCGAACACAACCTTGAAGACGCACTTTTTCGCCAATACAATTTCGACCGTATCGTCAGGGATGTGGATGATATTATCGAATCTTTTCAAATAGGCGAATTACCTGGAAACATGAGGTATAACTCATCTCTTCAGGTGGGAGTTTTTGGCGGAATTCATCTTAGTGATAAATTCGCTGTTGTAGGTGAATTTAACTATACTCAGCTATCAGTTTCTGATAAATTTACTTTGATCACAGATAAGTTTACTTCCACTACTGAACCTTATCTCTTACTTCCCGATATTTATGCTGAGGAAGAAAGAATTGAGGTGATCGCAGGATTTCAGTACACCCTGCAAAGCCCGGGATATATTCATCCTTTTATAGAAAGTGGTGTTTCCCTTACCGATGCAGAAATATTGGAAAATAAAGTAAACATTGACGGTATCAACATCAACATCCGACAGCCTCGCAGTGAGTATTACAACATCAGAGACTACGGAATTGGATTTGGGTTTTATACCGGCGTGGGTTTAAAAATGGATGTAAACGATGATTTTTCGCTGCGCACCGGAGCATCTGTAAACATGAGCAGGATAAACCTGGGAAATAATGCTGATATACTGCCCCGGTATACAGTATGGGTGAGGATTAATCTGGAAGGATTATTTAACGGTCAGCAGCAGACAAATTAAAATTCTCTGGGTACCGCGCTGTTTTATCTTTATAAAACTCCTGAATTTTTTTCAGGTCTTCTTCATAATTACCAGTTGGATAAAATACAGGACCCATACCACCGGTTTTTGTTTTATAATCTAAAAAACCCAAAATAACAGGAACATTGGCATGCTCTGCCAAAAAATAAAACCCTTTTTTCCACCTTTTCGAAAGCTTTCTTGTGCCTTCAGGCGTAATGAGAAGAAAAAAATTATCAGTGGAATTCATCATATCGGCAACTTTTTTTATAGTGCCGGCACTCATACCTCTGTCTACAGGAATAGCTCCCAGCGCCTTCAAAATGATACCTAATGGGAAAAAGAAAGACTCTTTTTTAATCAGTGTTTTAATTTTTACCCCATGCGAAAGCAATCCCAGCTTGCCTATCAGAAAATCCCAGTTGCTTGTATGCGGTGCCATAATCACCACCGCCTTGTGTATACCTTCTGGCATGGGATGAGTTACTCTCCATCCCATCATCTTTAATATCAGATAACTTATGGTTTTCATGAAAAAATTGTTGAAAAAATAAACCGGTTACAACAAAGTTAATTCAATTTTTATTTTCACCCCCACCTGATACCGATGCTTTGCCATATTTTTGCCATAAAAATTAAAGATGCCTATTGTTGGCACAGAAATAAGGTATTGGTAATAAGACATATTGGCGAGCGCTCGTGCAAAAAGAAACCCGATAATGTTTGGCATTGATCCGGGGAACAATTATTTTCGTATTTTTACCTTTTAAAGCAAGCAGGCATTTGTGTTACAGGAAGTCTAAAATTCACTTGTCACCCGGCTGGCAGGGTTTTTCTTCAACGCCAATTGCTTCAATCATTGAATTGAAACACTACATTTATTTTTTAACCCATTAAAAAAAAGAGAAAATCATGGAAGGAAGTATAGGTTTATGGATTGCCCTGGGCGTATTTATACTTTTTGCTATCCTGGGATACAACAGACTGGTAGGATTGCGTAACATGGCCGAAAAAGCCTTTGCCAGCATCGATGCCATGGCAAAGAAAAGATACGATCTGATCCCCAATCTGGTAGCAACTGTGCAAAAATACATGGAACACGAACGACAAACTCTTACAGACATCACAGAGATGCGGGCCAAGGCTGTGTCTGGCAACCTGTCTGACAACGAAAAAGTTGACCTCGATAACAAGATCTCGCGTGCTATGGGTGGAATAATGGTTGCCTTGGAAAACTATCCCGATCTGAAGGCAAACCAAAACTTTATGCAATTGCAGGGAAGCCTCAACGAAGTAGAAGAACAACTCAGCGCTGCCCGCCGTGCCTATAATGCAGCGGTAACAGATTACAACAACGCTTGCCAGATGTTTCCTTCCAATGTTTTTGCTATGATTTTTAATTTCAAAACCAAAAGACTATTTGAAATCAGTGACAAAGAACGACAAAATGTTGATGTGAAATCTCTCTTTGGTTAGATAGTAACCCTCTGTAATATCCGGTTTATATGTTTTGCCGGCATTGAAATCAGTCTTTCAAATTAGAAAATTCCTTGTTTTTTTAAAATGCAGCAAGGTCTGAAACCGAACATTACAGATCAGTCAATTACCTTCATTTACAGACTCCGGGCGGTGTTATATGTATCATAAGTCGAACAGACCATCCACAGAAAGATATCTTTCGCCTGTGTCGTAGCAAAAAGTTAATATTCTTGAACCTTCAGGGATTTCCGGTATCTTTTTATTGACCGCTGCCAAAGAAGCCCCGGAAGAAATACCAATAAACAATCCTTCATTTCCAGCTGCTTTGCGGGCAAAATCAAAAGCTTCTTCTTTGCTCACAGCAATTACACCATCCAGAAGATTTCTGTCGAGATTTTGAGGAATAAATCCTGCTCCAATACCCTGCAAAGGATGTGGTCCCGGTTCACCACCGCCAATCACGGGCGATAATTCGGGTTCTACGGCATATACTTTCATATTGGGAAATTTCTGTTTTAAAACCTGTGCAACACCTGTAATATGTCCACCGGTGCCTACTCCGGTGATCATGTAGTCGATGCCTTCCGGAAAATCATCTAATATCTCCTTTGCTGTAGCATCACGATGGATTTTGGGATTGGCAGCATTCTCAAACTGCCTGGGTACCCATGACTCGGGCATTTCTTTCTCTAATCGATAGGCTTGTTCAATAGCACCTTTCATCCCTTTTTCCCGGGGAGTGAGGTGAAATTCCGCTCCCAGAGTTTTCATGATCCTTCTCCTTTCCACAGACATGCTTTCCGGCATTACCAGTATTACTTTGTATCCTTTTACTGCCCCTACCATAGCCAAACCAATACCGGTATTACCTGAGGTGGGTTCTATAATGGTTCCCCCCTTTTTCAACAATCCTTTTTGCTCGGCATCTTCTATCATTGACAGGGCTATCCTGTCTTTGATACTCGAGCCCGGATTGTTTTTCTCCAACTTCATCCAAACTTCATAGTCAGAAGAGTAAAGATTATTGATTCTTACATGAGGGGTGTTTCCAATCAGTTGGAGTACGCTGTTTGCTTTCATAGATTTTTTTTTAAGGTTAAAGATTTATTTGTTTGTTCAAAGGATTCAGATCACGAAGTTGATCGGATTACCAAAAGTTTTTCCCGAACGTATTCTGATCTCGCTTTTATGGTAAACAAGTGAGTTTGGCGGTACACTTTCAGTCAGCCACACATTACCGCCGATCACCGAATCATGACCGATCTCGGTTTTTCCACCCAAAACAGTACTACCCGCATAAATAATTACATTATCGCCAATAGTAGGATGCCTTTTGGTAGATGCCAGTGTCTTTTCCACTGTTAGTGCCCCCAGGGTAACACCCTGGTAAATCTTTACGTTGTTGCCAATCGAAGTGGTCTCACCTATAACAACTCCAGTTCCGTGATCAATAAAAAAACTATCTCCAATAAGTGCACATGGGTTGATATCGATACCTGTTCTACTATGTGCATACTCGGAAATCACCCGGGGAAGTACAGGTACATTTTGTTTGACCAGTTGGTGCGACAACCGGTAGACCATAATGGCATAGAAACCCGGATAAGCATGAATCACCTCCTGAACACTGGCTGCCGCAGGATCAAATTTATAGATAGATTCGGCGTCTTTGCGTAGCTTTTTGTAAATACCGGGCAAGGCAGTAAAGAAATCGTCAATGATTTTTTCCGGTTTTTCCTGTAATAAAGAACTTAATGAACTTAGCAGTTTCCGAAACTGTAACTCGCACTCTCTGAAACGCAGATGGTAGTCTTTGATACTGCGGGGCACATCAAGAGGAAACAGCAACTGATTCATATCATTGATAAACTTGTTGCTATCTGTTTTACAAGGCATATAGCATTCTTCACTGGTATGATCGTGGTATAACTGCGAAATAAAATCCTGTAGTTTTTCCATTTTTTGCTAGATTATTTAGTGAATTGTTAGTGTTTATCCATAAAAAAACCCCTTCATGCATCAATGAAAGGGTTAATTGATTATTTTTTTGACTTTAATCATAAAGTTATCCATCCATTGTATGCATAGCAATGTTTTTAAAACAACAACAATAATTGCAAAGTAATGATTGTGAAAGGATGTATTCCATGATATTGATTTTTATTTTGTACTATGAATGTTCATATTAGAATATTTTTTGAACATACTAAATTTACTTTACTGCTGAATATAATAATCAAAATATGCTGAATACCTGTTTAAACAGTTTTCATGAAAAATGGTTTGTTGTATTTTCATTATTGACCAGAAAAAAGACGAAAAATGGAACGGATCCTGACACTTTTTAAAATTTATCATTCATATTTTTTGCTGCATTGTACTATTAAGTCAGTGGCATATCCACACACATCTGAATGGTAATTTAATATTTGATTTTTTCAGATAAAAAACTTGCGCTTATGGTAAAATTAGTATGAAAAACTTTATCTTTCACACGATAAATGTTAAGTTTTACTTTTTAAAAACAATCTTTGAGTCTGCTACGAAAAGTCATTTTTAGTTCATTAGTGAAAATATTAAATTCTTATTACCATGGTAATCAACGATATAAATCAGTGTTAATTTGTGAAATTTGTGGATAATAATCTTTTCAGAGTAAACTCATCTTTTACATAATCAAAAATCTTCTGTATTCTGTTTAAAATACCTGTATTCACAGATTTGAGTGCAATACACCAGTTTGTATTCAAAGGAAATTTTTTACTTTTGTATACAAGAAAACTGTTCTGTTATGACCATCCTCAATCCGTTTAACAGCAAGCAAAAACGACAAGATATATACCGCAACCTGAAGCGTCGCGATACCTATCCTTTTCTCTCCTGCTGATATTTGGCGGGCATTTGCTGTTTGCAAAAAAAACAATCACCTTTTTTCTTAAAAACACATTATTTATTATCTTAAATTTGAAGATGCTATGGAATTACCCTATGCAGAACCCTATAAAATAAAGGTAGTAGAACCTCTTTACAGAAGCACCCGTAAGCAACGCGAAAATTGGATAAAAGATGCTCATTATAATGTTTTCAACCTGAAAAGTGAGCAGGTGTTTATCGATTTACTAACCGATTCAGGCACTGGCGCCATGAGTCAGTATCAGTGGTCAGAGATTATGCTGGGCGATGAGAGTTATGCCGGTTCGGTTTCTTTCAGGAAGTTGAAAAATAAAATTGAAGAATTACTGGGTATGCCCTATTTTCTCCCCACACATCAGGGTCGTGCAGCAGAAAACGTTTTGTTTTCTGCACTGATAAAAGAGGGAGATGTAGTACCAGGTAATTCACATTTTGACACTACAAAAGGTCATATTGAATACCGCAAGGCAACAGCCATTGACTGCACCATCGATAAGGCATATCATACATCCGTTTATCATCCTTTTAAAGGCAACATTGATCTGGAAAAACTGGAAGAAGTTTTCAAAACCTATCCACGCCAAAAAATACCCTTGTGTATCATTACGGTAACCTGCAACACCTCTGGCGGACAACCTGTTTCTATGGAAAATATAAAACAAGTATCTGCCTTGTGTAAAAAATACGGTGTACTTACCATTTTTGATGCTGCGCGATTTGCCGAGAATGCCTATTTTATCAAGACCCGCGAAGAAGGTTATGCAGATAAATCGATCAAGGAGATCGTAAAGGAAATGTTTTCCTATGCCGATGGCGCTACCATGAGCAGTAAAAAAGATGCAATTGTAAACATTGGCGGTTTTATTGCTTTGCGTGATCGTGAGTTATTCGAAAAATCAAGTGTTTTCAATATTATGTTTGAGGGATTTTTAACCTATGGTGGTATGGCAGGACGCGACCTGGGCGCATTGGCGCAAGGTTTGGATGAAGGTACGGAATTTGATTACCTCGATTCGAGGATAAAACAGGTTGCCTATCTGGGTAATAAACTAAAAGAATTGGGTATACCCATTCAGAAACCTACAGGGGGTCATGCAGTTTTTATTGATGCTAAAAAGTTTTTGCCCAACTTACCAAAGGAACAATACATTGCTCAAACACTCGCTATTGAACTTTATGTTGAATGTGGTGTGCGTGCAGCAGAAATCGGTACGCTGATGGCTGACAGAAACCCTGTAACACGAGAGAACAGGTACCCACTTCTCGAACTGCTTCGACTGGCTATACCCCGCAGAGTTTATACACATAATCATATGAATTATATTGCCGCCGGACTGGCAAATGTTTGGGAAAAGCGCATGGAGATCAGAAAAGGATTCAGAATCGTAAAAGAAGCTCCCATTTTAAGACACTTTACGGTAGAATTGGAAAGGGTTTTATGAACAATCAACGAATTGGAACGTTTCCACCTGCAAAATAATATATTCAAAATTTTTTATGGACCAAAAAATAAAAGCAGGAAGATATTCCAGGATAACAGACCAACTCGACGACTTACTGAAAAAACCTGGTAATACATTGTCGAAAATGGCAACCATTGCAGCTGTTTTACATCATAAAATGGATTATTTCTTTTGGACCGGTTTTTACTTGTTAGAGAATTCTGATCTTTTTGCAGGACCCTATCAGGGACCAGTAGCTTGCCAGTTGCTTACCAGAAACCAGGGGGTTTGCTGGTCTGGTGTCAACAAAAAGGAAACAGTTATCGTTCCCAATGTCCATAATTTTCCGGGGCATATCGCCTGCGACGGACGTTCAAACAGTGAAATTGTGGTTCCTGTCTTCGATGATCAACATAACATAACCGCTGTTTTGGATGTAGACAGTAAAGCGTTGAATTCTTTCGATGAAACCGACAAAGAAGGTCTTGAAAAAATTGTGGGGATGATCTACCGTTGATCAATTATTGCTTGCCCGATCTGATGCCATCTACGTAATACATTCTTACCTTTTTCTCATGCTTTACCGTGATAAGTCCCCTTGAGGAGCAAATAAAATCATCCTTAATATAATTGTAGGTGTCTTCAGAGATGTTTATTTTCCCGGGCTCGCAGGCTGATTCCATACGTTTTGCAATATTTACAGTAGGACCCCATATATCAAAAGAAAATTTTGATTTCCCCACCACACCTGCTATCACTGGGCCGGTGTGCACACCTATGCGGCAATCCAGGAAAACTTCATTTAAACTGTCTTTTTCTTCAGCATAATCTTTCATAAATTGGCTGATCTCAAAAGCGGCATAAATGGAAGCTTTTACACTCTCAGCACCAGCATTTTCGTATAATCCTCCTGCACACATATAGGCATCACCTATGGTCTTGATCTTTTCAAGATTATATTTTCGGGTTACATCATCAAAATTAGCAAAGTAAAAATGGAGGTCTTCAAGCAATAAATTAGGGTCGAGTGTTTCGGCAAATACAGAAAATCCTACAAAATCTATAAACAATACCGTAACTACAGGATAACTGTGCGCGGTGGATTTTCCCTGTAGTTTCAACTCATCAGCAATTGCTTTGGGTAAAACATTCAAAAGCAAATGATCTGATTTTTCCTTCTCTTTTTGCAGTAACTCATTGATTTCTTCCATCATCATTCCCTGATCCATCATATTTCTTTTTTGCATCTCCAACTCACGATTGGTCTTCAAAAGAAGGTCTTTTTGTGTGATCAGTTCATGGGTGCGCTCTGACACCATCCGCTCCAGATTTTTATTTTTGTAGTCCAGCTCATTTAGCAAAGCATGATTTTTTTTTAGTATTCTACTGTATTTTAATGATAAAACATAAGACTGACACAAAATGAAAACCAATAAACCCAACGGGAAAAATTCTTTTCCCTCACTCCCGGTTACATGCAAAGCCAGATCGTATACCAGGGTCGAAAACATGATCAATCCACCAATAAAAAAAACAAGAGAGCCCTGTTTTTTATTACGCATTGCTTTCCACAACCAATTAATTACAATACCACTTGCCACAATAATATAAAACTGATATGGCAAAAGGGTGTATATAAAAACAGACGGAGGAAAAGCAAGTATAACCAGGGTAAAACTCAGTGAGATATAAATAAATATCTTTAACAATTTAATATCTACCTCTTTACGGAATATTTGTCTTAAAAAAAGAATGAAAAAAATTGGTGCTAAATAGAAAGCAGCATATTTTATTTTTAATAAAATGAAATAAGGTAATTCAGGAAAAAATAAAAATATAGTTTCTTCGCCAGTGGCAAAAATCCGAAAAGAGATCAGCAGAACAAAAAAACTGAAATACAAAGAAGAATACTCTTTGCGCGCTACAAAAAACATACTCAGATGATAAAAAACCATAATGAGCATGCTTCCCAGCAAAAAGAAATCGAACCCTATATAAAAAAGATGCTCCTTTTGCAAAAAATGCTCCTCACCAATACGAAAGGATTTATAAATACCACTGCGGGGATGAGTATGCCCGGAAATCTGCAATACAAAATCAAGAGTATCCTGGTCTGATACAAGGGTAGTGATAGAAGGATGATAATGAATCTTTTCTTCTTTTGGATCGGAAGACACCAATCCATTGGCCAATATTTTTTTCCCATTAAGATATAACCGCCATGCTCCGGCAATTTCATTGTTTTTTATACTGATTTGTTCGGATAATCCTGCATTGATAACCCTCAACCGGTAGGTCGCATAATCAACATTCTGACGTATTTTCCAGGGGTTTTCTGTTAGTAAACCAGGAAGATTCTTATACTTTGGTGGGGTATTGATGGAATCCTGACCGGGAATCAGTAATTCATTGGGGTAAAATTCCCATTCACCATCAAGTGAAAGTATGTTTCTGTCAGAGGTGAAATAATCACTGGCATCAAGAATACCCTCACGGGCTTTAAAATCATTACCATATGAGTTTAATGAGGGAATAACCCATATAACCATTGCCAAAAGTGAAATTCTTATTCTTTTCATTCCCTGATAAAGAATTTGGATTAATTCCCAGAACTTATCACCTTTATCATTAAGATAAAAATGCAGAAGATTCAAAATGATATTGTTGTCTTTCCTGATATTGACAGTGTGAATGGTTTCATTCTTCCTGAAATCTTGTCAACACTATCAAGTAAACATGATTTTATTACTTGAATCAAAAATAGTTAATATAATTTATAAATAGAGATAAAATTTTTGTTTTGACAATTTTCCCCCAACGAAAGAAGCAAATTTTTAGAGACCAACCGAGCCATGAAAAAAATTTTGACACACACGCGGATGATTAGATTTGGTAGTATGGACAAAAAATACAACCTTGTTTTATTCAACCATGAGGTTACAACCTCTTACATCGCTGTTGTCATATCTGCCCAGTACTTCAAACGAACCATCAGTGTACTTTTTCCCCAGATCCTGGGTAGCGATAAACGCGCAGGAATCAATATTGGCCAGATCAATAACCGAAATGGCACCGGTTTTTTCATCAGGAACATAGTTTTTGGGATCGTTCATATCGCGCATCAGAATATTCAACCACGGAGGTGTTTGAAAAATTCCATTACCCAAGGAATAGGCCTGTGAAAGCAATTCTGTCATACCATACTCAGAATAAATTTTTTGTACACCAAACCCTTGCCTTAGCAAATGATGAAGTTCCTGACGAATCATCTCTTTTCTGCGTCCTTTCATGCCACCGGTTTCCATTACAATCATATTGGGTGCATCTACATAGTGCTTTTCTGCCATTTCGAGTAAAGCAAAAGTAACTCCTATCAGCAATATTTTTTGTTTAGCGTGAATCAAAGATTCTATTTTTTCACGCAAACGGTTATAGTCATAAAGGTAAAACCCGCTATGCGGATGAGCGGAATATTTTATAAGCTTTTCTACCATGTAAATCAGCGAAGAGTGCTCTCTTTCAAGGTATGAGGGTAAAAGAGCCAAAATGGCATATTGAGAAATATCTCCAAGAAAAAGATGAAACCCCTTTAAAAAACTTTTTTCGTAAAGAGAAAGATCTCTTACAAAATGCCTTGAGGGTTGCATACCTGTGGTACCACTACTTGTAAATATGATTTTCGGATAAAACTGTCCTGTATATACCTTTTGCCATTTAAAAAATTCAATGGGTAAAAAGGGTATATCTTCCAGTTGCTGAACCTTTGTATAATCAGGAACCAAACAGTCTGCAAACCTTTTGTAAATTGGGTTATTCTGATACTGATACTGAAAAACCTGAATAGCAAGTTTTCGAAAATCATCTTGATTATCCAGGTTAAAAATATGTTCAAGTAAATATTCTCTTGCAGGAATTTTGATCATATGTCAACGGGTAGAAAAAGAAAAGATTATCCTGATCCGCTAAGTTTAAAATCAGAACTGCTGGTTAGAATAGGGTGTATACTTAATACGGGGACAGGAGCATGGTTGATAATACGTTGTGCTTCATTGCCAATAATCATGGTACTACTGTCTTTATCTGACATCATAACCACCATATCAAGATCATGAATGCCTATATAATCCAGTATGATGCCGGATGCTTTCTTTCCTTCTGCAAAGTCAATAGAGCATTTTAATTCTTTCTTATCAAACACAGATTTTACCTGCAAAGAATAATTTTTAACTTTTTTCCGTAAATCTTTCAACCCCGTATCATAAACACCTAAAACACGGATCTCGGCATCCAGTTTTCTTGCTAATTCAGTGGCAATATTTGTTTTTTGCCGCGTATCTGATGAAGAATCAACCGGAAAAAGAATCTTTTTGATCTCTTTTTTCTGGAACATTGTACGAATGGTGATCATAGGTGCAGGCGATAAAGAGACCAACCGGTAAGAATTGCTGCCAATAAAATACTCTTCGAAACCAGATATACCATGTGTACCAGCAATCAGGAAAATAGCATCCCTTTCTTTTACCTCTTTTACAATTTCATTGTAAACTTTTCCTTCTCTTATTTTGATGCGAAGTTCGTTTTTTACCAGTGGAGATAAATCGGTTTTGATGTCCTTTAACCTTTTTTGCGCCTCCTGGTAATGAATGTCTTTAGTATCAGGATAAACAGACTCATCACTGCAAGGTTTGCAAACGTGTAGCAAGGTTATATTGGCATCGTAGGCATTGGCAATATTTACAGCATGCCGGGTAGCATTGATGGAACACGAGGAAAAATCAACAGCAACTACTATTTCTTTCATATCTTTCCGGTTTTAGTAAATCAGTAATTATTTTTATTGTTTATTGGTAAGGTAAAAATAGCGAAAAATCAGAAATATTTTACATTTATAACCTGCTTAACATTGAAAACTAATATAACACATATTTTTTTTCGTTTTATTTCTATATTTATTTGTTTCCTGAAGTAAAAACCAGCAGATTATACTTATATAAAAAACTTCAGGAAAAGCATATCAAAGAAAGAAAACTTTTCAATTTTATACTAAAAACATTCTGCAGAGTTACATGATTTAACTGTGGATAAATGCAATAATCCATTTTTTTGTGTTACTTTATGTAACTTTGCACAAAAGTTTATTATGATAACATTACATCAAAAAAGGAACCATATCAAAACCTTTTGAACAGCAATCAGCAATCAAAAAAATCTGTATTAATTTTTCAGAAAATCCATGCCGAAAAACGAATATTTAAACCCGGAAGCCAAATCGTTGAGCAATGCCGAAAGGGAATATGAAAAAGCGCTTCGCCCGGCGGAGTTTAGCAGTTTTACCGGTCAGGCAAAAATTATTGACAACCTGAAGGTTTTCGTTGATGCCGCCCGGCAGCGTAATGAGGCTCTCGACCACGTTCTTTTGCACGGCCCTCCCGGCCTGGGAAAAACTACCCTGGCACACATCATTGCCAACGAAATGGGGGTAGGCATCAAAATTACCTCCGGACCGGTTCTCGATAAACCTGGCGACCTGGCTGGGTTGCTTACCAACCTGGAAGAAAAAGACGTACTTTTTATTGATGAAATTCACCGCCTAAGCCCGGTGGTGGAAGAATATCTTTACTCTGCCATGGAAGATTACAAAATTGACATCATGATCGAAACAGGTCCCAATGCCCGTAGTATTGAAATTGCGCTTAGCCCTTTTACCCTTATTGGTGCCACTACCCGGTCGGGCCTACTTACCTCTCCCCTGCGCGCCCGCTTCGGCATCAATGCACGCCTTAACTATTACGATGTCAATTTACTCAATACCATCATCAAAAGGTCTGCCTCTATTATCAATGTTGCTATTCATGAAGACTCTGCCATGGAAATTGCACGCAGAAGCAGAGGTACTCCGCGTATTGCCAATGCTTTACTCAGAAGGGTTCGAGACTTTGCACAGGTAAAAGGTAATGGAAGCATTGATATGGATATTGCTCAATACGGACTGGATGCACTCAATGTAGATAAAAACGGACTGGATGAAATGGATAACAAACTTCTGCTGACCATTATTGATAAGTTTAAAGGGGGACCCGTTGGCCTTACCACCATTGCTACAGCTGTTGGTGAAGACCCCGGAACCATTGAAGAAGTTTATGAACCTTTTTTGATTCAGGAAGGATACCTGATGCGCACTCCAAGAGGACGAGAAGCTACCGAAGCCGCTTATAAGCACATGGGCCGCATCAAAAACCTTCAGCAGGGAAGACTTTTTGACTGATATAAACACTGACCTTTTGGATTCTGAAAAAAAACAAATTCTTACCAGCAAAATAAAGGAGAAAGCCCGGGAGCTGGGCTTTGATGCCTGTGGGATTGCCAGGGTAGATACAGTAGATGCTGATCATCAGAACCGTTTCAACAGGTGGACAGAGAAAGGCATGCACTACAAAATGGATTATATGAAAAACCATTTTGACAAAAGAATGAATCCTGAATTGCTTGTTGAGGGTGCAAAATCTATCATTTGTTTAGCCATGAATTACCATCAGGAAAACTTTCAACCACCGGATGCTTTTTACAAGGTTTCCAGCTATGCGGCCGGAAAAGATTATCACCTGGTGATCAAAGAGAAACTTTACGAATTGTTACAGTTTATTAAAAAGCAAACAGAAATAAATAATGCACGCGTTTTTACCGATTCGGCACCCGTTATGGAAAGGTACTGGGCGCAAAAGGCAGGGTTGGGATGGATCGGGAAAAATTCATGCCTGATCATTCCCCGAAAGGGAAGTTTCTATTTTCTTGCAGAAATAATTTTAGACACAGAATTAATCAACGATGATCCGTTTGATAAAAACTACTGCGGTACATGCCATCGGTGCATGGATGCATGTCCAACCCATGCAATCACAGAACCGGGTGTAATAGACGGACGGAAATGTATATCGTGCCTTACCATTGAAACCAAAGACCCCATAAACAAGGATATCAGACAAAAGACTCAGCGATATATTTTTGGATGCGACATTTGCCAACAGGTGTGCCCACACAACAAACGGTTTGCCCGAAAAACCAATCAACCTGCTTTTCAACCTACCCATGCCATTGCCAGTTGGCAAAAACAGGACTGGGAAAAAATGAATGCCCAGGATTATAAACATTTTTTTATAAAACCCAAAACCGCCTTTCATCGCATTAAATTCGATAAACTGAAAGACAACATGGATGCTGCCAAAAAAATATAATAGTAAATGATCCGGTATGTTTTGAAATGAAAATTCAACCGCGAAATTTTATCAAACTCCCCTGTAACCTTTCAGGATTGCATTAAAAAGTTAACATTAAATTAACAAATTCTCCTTCTGTCAACATCTGTTTTCCTTTACCTTTAGCACACATTTTCTCCATGATGAATAAGTTTACAATTCAATCATTGAGTCCACTCTGAAAAGTAAATTATCCACAGATTACACAGATTTTCACAGATGCTAAATACTGATAATCAGTGGTTTTAAAACGAAAAATGAACACAGATTTGCCGAAAACTTGTTTTCGGAGTGGACTCATCATTGCAATAACAAAAGCATGCTGAAAAAAGTGCGTTTGATGGTTGTCGTTTTGCTCCTCTTTGTGTCTGTTTCAGCTACATGGGGAGGAATCATGCTGGTGATTGATCCCTCCGGGCAAAAAATGCAAATGCCTCTCTCTTTTCTTGAAAAATCTCCTTTTGAAAACTACCTGATACCAGGCATCATTTTGTTGTTTATGAACGGGCTTATGAATCTGGTGGCAGTGGCGTTGTTACTAAAAAACCATGTGTTCTATCCTTGGCTGGTAATGTTTCAGGGAGTAGTTCTTTCGGTTTGGATCATTGCGCAAATACAATTGCTTCAGATTTTTTATGCCCCATTGCATCTTCCCTATTTTATTTTGGGTATATTTCTGTTTCTTTTGGGTTTTTATTTCAAAAAAGCAACCAAAAAACATCTTCAATCTTTTACAGTTACCCGTTTATTATAACCCTAAAAATAAAAAAGACGATAATCGATATAGCCTGAATTGTTCCATTGAAAAGTAAAATGAATTTTTTTTAACGTATAATTTTCCCTATAACCCTGTCATGTTGGTTGGCAACCGAAACGATCAGCATACCCTCTGCTTCCAAATCATCAATGATATGCTGAAGATAACCGGTTTGAGCAGACTTTAGCTGGTTATGATATACCTGTCTGCCCATGCTATCATGTACATAAATATGCAGTTCATCTTCAGCAGGATTTTGAATGTGCAGATAAACGGATTGCTTGTCTTGCGTGATGTTTACGATTTGAAGATTGCTCTTTATCGCAGGTCTCATCTCAATGGGCTGCCAGGAGGTGTATTCATAGGATCCATCAAAATCGGTTTGCTTGAGGCGGTAATAGCTGATTCCTGCTATGGGTGTATGGTCTGTAAATGTATAATGAATGGTTTCGCTGGAAAACCCGGCGCCGTTTGCATAACCGATGGTTTCTGACTCAACTGTATTGATGCTTCGTTCTAAGGAAAAGAAATCGTTGTTGGTTTCTGAAGCGGTTGCCCAGCGAAGATCAACAGTGTTATCTTCATGATTTGCTTCCACCAGAAAATGAAACAACTCGACCGGTAGCGGACCCAGATCATTTTTGGCCACAGCAAAATCGGAAAATCCGCTAAGATTGCTTCTGACCACAGTTAAAATTCCTTCATTTTCCGATTGGGTATCATTATCATGTACCCCCTGCAATTCCCAATCAGCATTTTCATCCTCTCTTTTCACAATGCTGTGTTGAACGGGATCATCTCCCATATTCTCTGCAATAATCTCCAGCGTAAGGTCATAATTTACATTGCTACTTCCTTCGTTTGCTTCAATGGTCCAGAATCCGGCATCGAGCAGGGTGTTGAGCCTGGAATCGAGGACTGTTAGGTTTAAATCAGAAATGTCAAGGTCATCCTGGTTTAATTCATCATGAAAGGATACTACGATATCATTGAGATTGGTAGAAGAAGTAATGTTGATTTTGGCATTTTGCCTTTGATTGCCATCACCCACCGGGAAATCATATTCACCTGTGGATGCAACACTTCTTTTTAATTCTCCTGAGATATATGTACCATTTTGGGTGGTAAGGGCATTATTGTTTGTGTTTTTAAAATCAACTTTTTGAGATTGTGTATCAATGTAACCAGATAGCAAGTTTAATTCACCATTGATAACCAAATCATTATCATTGATTTGTATGCCTGAGGCATTGTCAACAGTGACATTTTCAAAATTTATGGGTTGATTCAGGTTGATCTGCTGAATGGAGTTTCCCTGGAAGAATATCTCAGAAGACGAAGACTGGGTGAAACTGCCCTGGTTGGTAAAGTCTCCTTCCACTTTTAATTTTCCTTCATCAAGATCAAACGTAGCAGAAGAATTGATGTCAAGGTCGCCAAAAATATGGAGTTCGCTGGATTCATCATTTAGGGTAACATTTATGTGTTCATCATCGCTAATTGTTAAATTACGAACTGATGCGATTTCATCAATTACTATATCTTCAGAAGCATCTTCACCAATTACCACATCGGTATTTTGATCCGGAACCCTTAGCGTTCCCCAGTTAGCACAATTAAACCAATCCGTATCTGAGTCACCATACCATTTGTTTTCGTCAAATGATGATGAAGTAACATTGATGGCATTGTCAAAATTCGGCTCACTATTGTATGATGAATTATCAGCATACCCAGTCCAATTGGAAGAATCATTGATGCGCAATACCCATTCGCGGGGAGATGCACTATTATCCTCTCCGGTATATTTAACTTTATCGGAATTTGATAAATCAGAAACATCCACATTGTAACACTCCGCACCCGGGTACAATGTTGAACCAGATGTGTTTTCGTATCCGGGATTCTGCTCCCATCCATTAGAAGACCAACCGTATAAAACCTTTCCGGTATAAACTCCCTGATGCGTCCCTTGCGCGGCACTCCACGAACCTCCCTGCATGATCCAGAACTGATCGGTGCTTCCAAGGTTAAAGCTAAAACTGCTGTTTAAACTTAGTAGATCCCAGTTATCATTATCATTGTCTCCATCCACAAAAACATCGAAGTCGTCTCCCAGCTCCGGATCTGCTCCACCATCATTGCCTTGCAAAGTAACAACGGTACCTGCTGAAAGGTCGTCTCCTTTGCGCACAAGTCTGATCACCCCTTCTGTTGTACCCCAAAAATCAGCAGATTCTCTTTCGTAACCGTTATCAGTAAAATCGATGGACGAGTTGGTGGTAAAATCACGAAGTATAGCGAAAATGATCTCATCTTTTCCGGAGGAAATATTTGTATTGATGCCCAAAAGTGCTATATCGGTATAGTCAAGCAGGGTTATGGTAGATGGAGTCGCAGATACTTCAATTCCTGAAGACCAATCGTTACCCGTTCTCACAAAAATCTTAAAGAAATATTCCTGGTTGTTTGTAAGTCCGGTGATGGTTTGTGAACTTTGTGTGCCGTTATACACTACTTTTCCTCTGCCGGGAAAATCAGGGTTGGACGAGTCAGTATAATCGGTTGAATTCGCTGAGTACGTTCCGGTGGGTTCACCTGTAATTGCAGAGGTATGTGCAACCACCATCATTTCATCAAAACAGGCAGCGTCTGGATTTGTCCAGACAAGCTCCACTTCTGTATTGCCTGCTGAGGCAATGAGATCATCTACATCTGCTACACCGAGTTGTTGAATGGTGAGGGTGGGGGTGGAAGATGACCATTCCGTTCCATTGTAGGTGTAGGCTTTCACAATATAGGGACTTTCATCGCTGGTAAAATCAATGGTGACAGAATTTCCGCTCCCGTTGTAAACCACGTAACTCCTGGGTGTTGATCCTCCATATTCATATCCATCGCCAAAATTGTTGTTTGCGTTAAAATTTGATGGATCATCTTCTGAAGGAAGAACATGGGGTGAGTTATTACCTTTTCTTGCACCGATGACCACCCCGTCGAAATTACCGGAAGGATTGTCCCACACTATTTTTGCGCTGCTATTATCAAGACAGGAGATGCCCAGATTACTGACGGAAGCGGGGGGTGTGGTAAATGATACTAAGTCAGGATTATCTGTCATATATTTTTCATTTCCCTCCTCACAATTATAGGAATAAATTGCCATGTGATAAGTGGTTCCTCCAAGCAAACCCTCCAAAACAAAACTATTCCCATCGCCTGAATATACTACAAAGTTATCATCACCCAGCTCATCCCCCTCGCCAAAGACATTGTCTGCAAGATAACTGATCTCATCATCAGGGAAAGCATCAACAGAGGAGCCTTCCCTAACCAGAACAAGAGACTGGGTACCATTTCCTTTATTCCATGAAATATCTGCTTCTGAAAAAGTAATGTTTTCGGCGGAAATTTGATCAGCCTGTATGGTGGGTGTATTACATTCAAAACATGTCCATGTTATATTGTCAACGACCACATGTCCTGCACCATTAATCCGGTTTTTGAACTCCAAATCAAACGCTCCGGGGACATTGATGATGATGTCACCAGAGTTTTTTATATCGCCTTCCTCTGAATTTGAAGTGACATTGGCAACAACAACCCCATTCACCAGCACATCCAGATCAACATCCGTTGTAAATGCCTGCATGTAATCAAAATTGATTATGCCGATACCTCCTGTAATGTCAGAGGCGTAAAATCTTGACCGGGGATCTCTATCTTTACCGATCGTGATAGCCTTCCCGTCAATTTCTTTGTCACCGCTGCATTCAACATACTCCCATGTAAAATCATCATCCCCGGTAAAATTACCTGTTTCATAGGTAGTACCGGTAACTGTTAAATTATCAAAACTTTCATTCCCACAATCCCCAAAAGAAGGCGTTCCCAATCCTGTGATGACGATATCCCTTAGTCTTTTTCTTGAAGGACTATCATCTCTTGTGAAACGAATCCTCATATTCGCAGAGGTTTCGTTAATTTCAATATTGTCGTCAATGTATTCTGCATCTTCAGGCGTAGAACTATTCCCAGCTTCTTCCCAGGTATTCCCTCCATCTAATGAATATTCAAGGGTAAGGGGACCATCGCCGCCACTTCCCCATTTGGCAACTGAAAACGCTATATTTACAGAAGCATAGCCATCTGCATTAAAAGTTGGAGAAGTAAGATCGGAGGTTTTTTCATCAAAACGGGCATAACCCCCTGCAGCATCTTCGAAACTTATTTCATTTTCACTCCATTCAGTCGGCAGGGAGCCATCCCTGAGGCTCTCATTGAGCAATTCCTGCCCCCATACCAGGCAGTGTGAAGTGAGCAGAATCAGAAAAAGGAAAGTTTGTATCTTCATCGGTTCAAAATTTGTTTTGCATTAGCCAGGGAAAAATTGGATATCCCAATGCAAATATTGAAACGGATCTTTTTACAATGCCGGGGTGGTAAAGCATGTAAGTAATTGTTATCATAGAAGTCAAATCCAACATGACAACCGATAAGATCATCACTGATGCTTCATATGATCATACATGAATTTACTGATATTTTCGTTTTTATCCAAATTAAACTTGTGTTAATTTGAAATTTTAACTTCATAAATTGATGTTTAGATCATGGTCTGCTTATTTAACTTCATTCATTTTGGGTTTTGAAGTTTCGTGAAAGCAGCCCAAGGATTTCTGCCGAACTTTTTTTGCATTCTTCTACGAAAGCGGAATTACAAATTCCGCTCAGCAGGCTTTCTTTGGACAACTTTTTAAATTTTCACCTCTCAAAAGGCCGAATTTGAAATTCAGATCAACGGTTCATTTGACAAATTCGCCTACGGCGATTTTTTACTAAAAATTAAACGCAACAACTTATTTATCAAAACCAACTGTATTGAATGCCTAACTTCACTTTCCTACCTGATAACCCTTCTATTTTCGTTTATACAGCATCATAGATCAGGTTGTGAGAAAATATTCGATTCTCAGAGACTTAAAAATCTAACAAATGTGTTTTTAAAGTTTAATTTTCAATCGGTTATAAAGTTTGCTCCGCGGTTTCTCAAATTTGCTTTCCAGGTAAAAATTGACAAATTTCTTCAAAAACATAGCATGCCTATGTTTATAATATGTTAGATTGTTGTTTTTATGATATAAAATTGTATAAAAACCAAAAACCTCCCCAAATAAGTCAGGAAGGTTTTATGTAGATCAAATATGTGCATGCAATGAAGCGTTGAAAAAGCTTCACTTTTCAGTATTTCTTTGCCAGGTTTTTTTCTTGTGTTCGATATGGAGCTCCTATATCCAATAGTTCCAATGTAATTTAAACACCCTCTTCGGCATCCCACAAAAAAGCACGTATTCCCTGTATGGATGCTTTTTCATTAATCTTCTTTACTCCCTCCACAAGTTTTTTTGCTGTGGCAGGATCTGTCATGCACAACACAGCTGTATTCATGGCAGGCCAGGTATGTGTGCCCATGTGGGGTTCTCCTGTATGGCTCCCTCTGCCTTTTACATCCTGCCATTGAGTAAAGCCGCGTGCATTAGTCTTATCCAATAATTCACTCACCCTTTCTGTGAGCGCCTGATTATAGACAATAAAAACTGCTTTCATCTTCTTTTCATTTTTATTAATATCTGTATTTTGGGTTAAATACTGCGGAAAAGTCATTTTCCCTGACTTTCCCGCAGCGTTTGATTGCCGGTTAATGATCCATCGAAATGATATGGTGCGACAGGTCAATCTTCATTGGATTGCTCCAGCAACAATCTTTTTCTGTTTTCTTTTCTGGATTTTTTGATCCGGCGTGAACCAAACATGGTATATACCACAGGAACAAACACCAGGGTGATAAGTGTTGAAACAGACAATCCGCCAATCACAGCCATGCCCATGGGCGCCCATATTTCCGATCCTTCGGCCTGCGAAAAGGCAAGAGGGATCATGGCCAGCAAGGTGGTGAGTGTGGTCATAAGCACCGGACGTAAACGTGATCTGCCGGCCTGCTTTACCGCCACAACAACACTTCTGCCCCTGGCTACCAAAAGGTTGGTGAAGTCGATGAGTACAATGGAGTTTTTCACCACAATACCTACCAGTATTATCGCACCTATAAACGAGATAACATTAAACTCGGTACCACTGAGAAATAATGCCAGAAATACACCGGTAAAAGAGAAAGGAACCGCCATCATGATGATAAAGGGCATGGAAAACGATTCGAATTGTGATGCCATTACCACATAAACAAGGAAAATACTCAAGGCAAGCAACAGCAACAGGTCGGCAAAGGCTTCCTGTTGTTCCTGTATCTGCCCGCCAAGGCGGATATCAATTCCGGGCGGAACATCCATATTTTCAAGGGTGCGCTCAATATCTGTTGTGACCTGTCCGAGGGAGCGCCCAAAAATCTGACTTGAAACAATCAGATACCGCATCCTGTTTTTCCTCTCGATATTGGGAGGGGTGAAAAATTCTTCGACATGGGCAAACTCTTTGATCCTTACCATCGTACCCATGGGAGTTTGAACAGAAATATTTTCAATATCGGCAATACTGTTTCGGAAATCTTCTTTGTGGCGAATCACTACATTATATTCATCCCCATCCTCTCGAAACTGAGTAGCGATCATACCTTCAATCCTGTTGCGCAATGCACGTGAAACCGTAGATGTGTTTAAACCAAACATAGCCATTTTTTCCTGATCGGGTATAATGCGTAATTCGGGTTTTTCAGGTCCACGACTTATATCAACATCGCGGGTGCCTTTTATATTCGACACACTATCAACAAGTTGAAGGGCAAAAGCATTGGTTTGATCAAAATCATCGCTGTAAACCTCAATCTCGACTGGTGCTCCTTCACCAAAACCACCACCTTCTGTCTCGACAGTGAAATTTACAATTTCAGGAAACATCAGTAAATCATTTCTCATTCCGTCGGCAACTTCAAACACATCTCTTTCCCGTTTGGAAGGGCTAACAAGGTTAAAAGAAAAATTGATAGAATGGCTTCCTGCCCGTGGGTCACCAAAAATACCTGCAGTAGTACTGTAACCTGCACTGCTGCTAACCATTTCAATTTCCGGGTAATTCTGCAGCAACAAAGATTCTATTTGTGCTGCCACTTTGTTGGTTTCTTCCAATCGCAATCCTGTGGGTAATTCAGCAGAAATCTCTACCCTACTGTTATCGGCTTCAGGGAAAAATCCTGTTCCGATAAAGGGAAATAAGGCCAGACTGGAAACAAAAACCAAAATGACTATGGCAAATACTGTCTTTTTGCGTAGGATAGCCCAATTCAAAAGGCGGGAGTAGAGATTATCCAAACCGTTGAGTTGATTTTCAATAAAAGCAGTGGTTTTCACACCCAATCCTTTTCTTTTGGAACCAGAATATTGAAGTAGCTGAGAAGACAGCATAGGAGTGAGAGATAATGCAGCAATGGTTGAGATGGAAACAGTGATGGTAACAATCCATCCCAGTTGCCGGAAAAACATGCCCATCAAACCAGTGATGAGAGTCATGGGCAGGAATACCGCTACTACGGTAAGGGTGGAAGCAACCACAGCAAGACCTACTTCATTGGTTCCGTAAACAGCTGCTTCGCGGGGAGTGCTCCCTTTTTCAAGTTGACGGGTAATGTTTTCAAGTACTACGATAGCGTCATCCACTACCATTCCCATGGCAATGGTAAGAGAAGAAAGAGAAATAAGATTCAGGGTGTTTCCCGTAAAGTAAAGGTAAATAAATGCCGTGACCAGCGAAACAGGTATGGTGAGAATGATGATAAACGTAGCACGCCATCTACCGATAAAAAACAATACTACCAGGGTAACGAAAATGGCGGCATAATATAAAATCTGGATAAGATTGCTGATGGAATTGTTAATAAACTCAGAAGTATCAAAAACCACATCAATTTCAATATCGGGAGGAAGGTTTTTTTTCAGGTCAACAAGCATTTCGTTTACCTGACTGGCAATTTGAACGGTATTGGCACCTGATTGCTTCTGTACTATAAGTCTCAAACCCAGGTCTCCATTGATGCGTTCTTCAATGGTCATTTCTTTGAGGGTATCTTTAACTTCAGCGATATCTTTTATATATACAGGTTTGCCATCAAAATTTCCAACAACAATATTTTTTATGCGGCTGCTTTCATCAAATTCTCCGGTAAAACGCAGAGGATAGTCTACTTGTCCCATTTTAATATTTCCACTGGGCAGGGTAATATTTTCAGATGCCAGAATGCCCCCAAGTTGTTCTACTGTTATGTTGTGGGCATCCATCAATCGAGGGTCTACATTAACCTGCACTTCTCTTTCGGGTCCGCCAAAAATACCCACAGCGCCTACCCCCTCAATGCGGTTCAGTGGATTAATGACTCTCTCATCCAGAATTTTAGTGAGTGCAGGATAGCTTTCCTGTGCGGTGGCAGAGAGCATCATAACCGGAATCATGCTCGATGAAAACTTAAAGACTACGGGTTCTTCTATTTCTTCGGGCAGAAAGCGAAGTATGCGCCCGATATTATCCCTGATCTCGTTGGTAGCCTCATCGAGATTGGTTTCATACTCAAACTCCAAAGTAATGGTAGATATTTCTTCCCTCGATTGAGAGGTCATGTTCTTCAGATTTGTGATGGTACTCAGATTATCTTCAAGCGGACGGGTAACATTGGTTTCGATGTCGGAAGCACTGGCACCAGGATAAATAGTGAAAACACTAATAAAGGGAGGATCAATCTCGGGATAAAGGTCGATGGGCATATTTCTCAAAGTAAATACCCCCATTACAATAATGGCGATAAAAATCACCAGGGTGGTAATCGGTCTGTGAACCGCTCTGCTATATAAACTCATTTTTTTGTATTTTTCTGATCGGTGATTTCATTCAATATCTCTACTTTACTTCCCTGGATGAGGTTATGCTGACCACTGACGACCAATTGCTGTCCCTGACGGATACCGGAAAGGATTTCGATTTGAGCATCAAATTTTCTTCCTGTCTGTACGGTTTGTCTTACCGCTTTTTGGTCTTCCACAACAAAAACAAATCTTTCATCCGATCCCGATTGCTTTAATACCGCCAGTGCGGGTACAAGAAATACATCTTGTTGCCCAAGGTTGAGAGAAACACGTGCAAACATGCCCGGTCTTAAAGTTTCATCGTTATTATCTATAACAATTTCTACTGAGAAAGTGCCGGAAGCACGGTCAACCACCGGAGAAATTTTGTTGACACGTCCATCGAATGACCTGTTGGGAAATACATCGGATGTTACCCGTGCAGTTTGCCCGGTCTGCAAAACCGGAAAAAATCTTTCAGAGACATTGATCATAACTTTAACGGGTTGAACTTGGTTGACGGTAACAATGGCAGGTTTTCCGGCCGGACCAGGAGTCATAGAAAACATTTCGCCCTCGCTGTAGTAGCGGTCTGTAACAACTCCATTTAAAGAGGATCTGATTTCTGTCTGGGTAGATAAGTCGGCAATATTACTTTTGGCTACATCGTATTGGGTCTTCAACTGATCGTAATTTTGCTGTGTTACCGCTCCTGCCTTCAGCAGTGTATCGAGTCTTGAAAGTTCTTTTTCAAGATTATTGAGCTGCACCTGAGCCTGAAACAATTGCGTACGATCCATTTGGACCAGTAACTGACCTTTTGAAACCTTATCACCTACATCAACCAAAATTTTTTCGATCCGAACCGGCATAGAAGGGGCAATATGTGCAACTTCATAAGCCTGCACAACACCCGTAAATTCCAGATCATTACTAACGTTTTCAATTGTAGCAGGTGCAACCCTTACAGGCGTTTTTCTATCCTGGTTGTTTTTATCACTCCCTGTGGTGGAGCAGGAAACACCCAAAAAGATATGGAAGAGAAAAACCACCCATCCATACTTATTTTGCATAACTCTCATATTCTGTGTTTTAATGATTTTATAAAGTTTATTATCTATTTATTAGGAAAAATTCTTTAAATGTCATTTTTACCGATAAACTGATCATATCTGATCTTAGCAGTAAGCAACTCATGTTTGGAGCTGAGCAGATTAAACCTTGCTCTTGTAAGCGCCACTTCACTATCGTTGAGTTCCAGCAAAGTTCCCTGCCCCGAATCGTAACGTACTCTGGCAATGTTGAATCCCCTTTGTGCCAATTCTACGTTTCTTTCGGCATCCGCTGCCTTTTGAAGCGCCACATCCATCGATTTTAAAATATTGGTTAACTCAACGTTTAAGTTGTCTTTCAGATATTCTTTTTGCAGGTCAAGTTGTTGAATAGAAATATCCACTTGCTTTACCTGGTTGCGATTGGTAAAACCACGGAAAATGGGAATGTTGAGCTGCAATCCTGCGGAAGCAGTATTTACCCAGTCGTATTTGGCGAGTTCAAAATTATTGGCTTCGGTAATATATGCATAGTTGGTAATGGCATTCAGAGAAGGCAAATTACCGGATTTAATCACTTGTTTTTGCTGCATTAAAAGGTTTTTTTGTAATCCCAGGTTTACATAATCAGAGTTGTTGAGCAACGATCTTTCTGCTTGAGTGATAGAAAATTCTGAAAGCATTGTTTCAGCACTTTCCAGCAAGCTTCCTCTTACCTCAATGACAAGGTCCTCTTCAAGGCCAATAATTGTTTTCAAGAAATTTAAACTGATATCCAGGGCATTTTCTGCCTGAAGCACTTCGGGTTTAATATTTTCTGTTTGTACTTCTGCTCTGATCAGATCATATTCTGCCACCATGCCTTGCTCATAGAGTTTTTGGATATTTTCAAGATTTTGGCGTGCATTTTCAAAACTCAGGCGAATCACATCCAAAGACTCTTTAGCGAGTAATGCATCATACCAGGCTTTTTGGACATTGTAGGTAAGATCAATTTCGGTAGCACGCAAATTTTCATCTGACAAGGTTTGTTCAATTTCGGCCGCCCTGATGTTAGCTAATATCACCGGATTATAAACCGGCAAAGTCAGGGAAAGCGCTCCCATGTAAGAATTATCAGACCCCACTTCAAGAGCGGTATTGCCACCAAACAATACTGCCATTTCTTCAGGGAAAAATATCACCTGTTTTTTAAGGTTGCGTGTGTAACTTCCTGATGCACTTACAGAGGGTAAAAGATTGCCCCGTGCTTCGTCTTCTTTGGCCTGGGTGCGAATTTTTTCCAGCAGTGCGATTTGCACACCCGGGTTGTTTTCAAGTGCTGTTTTCACAGCTGTTTCACGATCAAAGAACACCGTGTCTGACTGTCCGGAAACAGACAGTGGGACAATCATGCCAATCAACGAAAAAAACAAGAGATAACCAAAGATCAGTCGCTTGTTGGTTTTCATATCCCTTTTACTTTGTTGTACTTTTTTTTGGAATTTCATGGGTTGTTTTACATATTTATGGGTTGTTTATTAGTTGATGTTTTGATTAAAGTTGAAATTTTTCGTCAATTTTTATCAAACCTTCTTTAGAAGCCATGCCCCTGATAAAATTGAGAAAAACCTGCTGAAAAACTTCTGACCTCGGAAAACGGGTCTCCGGAAAAATATCCTGCGTGCTCATCTGTTCCATAGAAGCATGTATTAATCTTGACAGGATTTGCGCATCAACACCTTGCCTGAATATTCCTGCAGAAATCCCCTTTTCTATTAGTTTGCACGTTGTTTGGATACCCTCTTCCTGCTTTCTTTTCACATGGTCTTTCCATAAATGGGAATGATACTTTTGAATGTCGTTGAAAAAATTGGGATGTATGCTATTTAAATTTATAACCGTAGAACGAAAAGTTTGAAAAAGAACTTCCAGTGGATCATTAGAATGATCTGACATTAGTTGATTACCAATGCCAATATTTTTCTCATATTGATGTTCTATACATTCTTTCAGAAGATCTTCCTTGTTTTTAAAACTTTCGTAAAGTGTTCGTTTCGACATGCCAAGAGACTCGGCAACCTCATCCATGGTAATGGAACGAATACCATATTTAAAAAATAATTCTGCTGCGCGCTCTTTAATCTTGTTTTTTAACTCCATCATGAAAAACTTCGTTGGTTTTTAAAGTTTTGGTTTTAACAATTATAGTGCCACTCTTGCCTTTTGTCCGGTTAAATTTTATTTTTTTGTAAATACCAGTTTTTGCAAAAACAATACAGAAAATATCAGAGCATTATTTTTTTCCATTATGAAAATAAAAAGTACACATAATACGTTGATTTACTGATATTTTTACATTTTGTTTAAAATACATTTTTGTGAATACAATTTTAATGTTTTATAATTTATATTGATGGCAGAAAAAGAATTGTAAGAAATTATTTATGATGTGAAACGCATTACACTTAAAAAGTTTTAAGGGTGGTGGTTTTAATTAAGAAAACGAAAAAATTGATGGAAAAGACAAAAATTTAAGGATTGATGATATAACATTGATATTTCCTTATCTGGTTGTAATGACAGCAATGCAAAACAACAGGATCAGAGAATTTTGACCATAAAACATTTAACGTTCAAAATTTAGTTGTTGCTACCGGCAATTAAACCGAACAAAAAGAACTAAATCAGAAATCAGCAACAGGCATGAAGTATTGACTGTGGAGAAAAATCATTTAGGATTTTAATCTTATAATTGTGTTCGTTTACGAACAATGCTTGTACGATACTGCACAATTAGATAGAAAAAAGAGAAAATCAAAAAATAAGACAGAATATAAATTGCAAAAGAATCTGTCAAAAATTTCTATCTTTACTGTACGGTACACATGATCTGTTATCAAACTATAACCCGTCTAAAATAGATAAAACACTAGTTTTCACGAAAAAGAACTTTTATGAAGAAAGTAATCAGTTTTACTTCTACAAATCAAAATTTATTGAAAATTACATCCGTAGATAAAGCATTTAAAAAATACCGCAAAGAGGTAAGGCATTTAATTTGCCACATTATGTACGAAGAAGAAAGTAACTATTCGATGGCAAAATATCATGATCTGGATTTTCCGAAAATACATCATAACATTTCAGTAAAAGAGGGAAGTAACGCCAGCCAAACCGGACAAACCATCTTGGAGGTTGAAAGGGTACTCACAGAGGTAAATCCTGATCTGGTTATTTTATCGGGCGATCAGGATACAATTCTTTCTGTAGCCATTACTGCATCCAAAATGAAAATACCTATTGCCAATATTGATGCAGGATTGAGATGTTTTGACCAAAATGATGCTGCCGAAACAAACCGAATTTTGATTGATGTTCTTTGTGAATATAATTTCATTAGCGAACACAGCGCCATGAAAAACCTCCGTGAAAGCGGAAAAGATAACGACTACATTTTTTTTACCGGCAACCCACTTATCGATGTATTAGAACTTTACTGGTCTGATATGGAAGAATCATCCATAACCCAAAAGTTAGAAACGGACGGAAAAGGGTATTTGCTGATTTGCCTTCATAAAAAAGAAAGCACTTTATTCAAAGAAAATCTGGGTGATCTTTCGGAAATGATCGGTCGATTACAAAAAAAAATCAGAATCATCTGGATTATTCCTCCAGGATTAAAAAACAGCATTTATCAGATGCTTCCCGAAAAGCTGATAAAATCTATTGCTATGATAGATCCTCCTGATTATATTGACTTTTTATCTTTGCTCAATAATGCAGAAGCGGTAATTACCGATAGTGAAACCATACAAGAGGAAACCACCTATTTGAGCTGCCAGTGTATTACCCTGAGAAAATATACCGAAAGAATTGTAACACTGGATGTTGGAACCAATCAGTTGGTAGGTTACGACCTGGAAAAAGCTGAAAAATCTGCTGAAGACATCATAAAAGGAATGATTAAACCCGGCAGAATGCCCGAAATGTGGGACGGCAAATCAGGAAAAAGAATTGTAGAGAGCCTCATGGAAGAAATGGACACAACAGAAAATCAGGTTTAAATCCGGGTTAATTTTTTAATGAATGGTAAAGTTTCATCCTGAAAATACTTATTTTGCTTTTTTGCCTGTAACTATTTCGGGCAATAAAACGTCTTAAAAGTGTTTTAATTTAAATAGTCTTCATTCAAAAAAAAACATCCATGAACAAAACAACACACTTTACAATTCAAAAAACAGGAAACATGTTAATGTTGCTTTTGATCTTGTCCTTTGTTTCTTTTCCTGCCTACACACAAACAATTCAAGGGAATGGAAATGTAATTACCGAGGTTAGAGAAGTTTCCTATTTTAATGGTATTTCGGTAAGCGGCTCTATAAATCTTTTCATCACCATGGGCGACAAATTTCATGTAGAGGTGGAATCCGATGAAAATATAATAAAACATATTGATACAGAAACCCATGGAGATGTGTTGGTTATTGGTCTGGAAGGCAAAGGTATTTCCATCATAAATCCAAAAGAAATGAATGTGTATGTCACCTTACCTGAATTGCTAAGCCTTACCGCAAGCGGAGCAACAGATGTAACGGTTAACAATACCATTGAACAGCCAACCCTTCGCATAAAGGCATCGGGAGCTTCAGATATGACACTACCCGTAAATGTTGAATATCTGGAGATGAACTTATCAGGCGCAAGTGATGCCCGGATTAATGGATACGCCAAAGCAACAAACGCAACCTTAAATGGAGCAAGCGATGTAAAGAAATCTGATCTTGTTACTGACAAGTTAGAGGTAAACCTAAGTGGGTCAAGTGATCTGAGAATTAAGGTAACCGAAAATATTACAGGGAAACTTAGTGGAGCAAGCGATCTGGTTTATGAGGGTAATCCAACCACCGATTTAAAAACATCAGGAGCATCCTCCGTAAAGAAGAAAAAATAAAAAATATTTATATCCGTAAGACTCATCCAGGATTTTCGATGTTTTGGGTAGTAGGTTTTTTTTACAGATTCATTTTTAAATCATGTGTAAGGAAAAACTCAAAATCATAGAGAAATCCATCTTTTTTCTTTCCCAGAATATCATCGAGTAAATAGGCCGCTGTTACTTGCTTTAATCCCCTTATTTTTTTAAGCATCTGCGAAAAATCAAATCTGAAAGCATCGGCTTTTACCAAAAAAATATAATCTGGCGCAGGTGGTTTGTCAAACAAGCGGTTGCCATGTAAAGACCAGTTACTTATAAGGAAAAATGTACGATTCATTTTCGCATGTTCAAAACTGTAAACAGAATGAACAGAGGGTGTGCTTTGTTTAGGCAAATAAAATTCAAAATCCTTTACTTTTTTAAACCCAAAGTGTAATTGTGTATTTAATATCCATGCAAACCGGTAATCTTTTTCCTGACAAAAAATACCCATAACCTTAAAAGGTGAATCAAATTCGAGTTTAAAAAGTGTTTTTTTGGCCATAATACATATTATGAGTTCCAGGGATTTTCTGGTTTTTGATTGGTTTTCTATTTCCAAAAAGGGTTCTTCAAATCAAACACAATGTTACACAGTTTTGATTTACATGGTTTTATGAAAAACAGATTGTATTGATGAGTCCACTCCGAAAACTTGTTTTCGGCAAATCTGTGTTCATTTTCTTT
>CAYPFV010000016.1:0-35485 GCA_964410015.1 uncultured Bacteroidales bacterium | reverse complement strand
TGCCTCCTTTTAACTAACATAACAAATAACTTCACCGCCAACACCTTCGCGGCGTGCTTCTTTATCGGTAACTAAACCTTTGGATGTAGAAATTATGGCAATGCCTAAACCATTCATTACCCTCGGCAAATCCTTATGATGGCAATACCTTCTTAAACCAGGTCTGCTGGCTCTCTGAATGGAGTTTATAGCCGGGATTTTGGTGGAAGGATGATATTTGAGTGCAATTTTAATGATCCCACTTTTATTGTCATCTTCAAATTTATAATTTAGGATGTACCCTTTATCAAAAAGGATTTTTGTAATACCCTTTTTGATATTAGATGCAGGAATTTCTACAATCCTGTGATTGGCCTTAACGGCATTCCTTATTCTTGTAAGGTAATCTGCAATTGGATCAGTTGTCATCTTATTTGATTAATATATTAAAAATTCTACCAGCTTGCTTTGGTTACACCAGGAATAAGTCCATTATTGGCCATTTCCCTGAAATTGATTCTTGAAATACCGAATTGACGCATATATCCTTTGGGTCGTCCGGTTAATTTACATCTGTTATGAAGTCTTACTGGTGAAGCATTTTTAGGAGGCTTCTGAATACCTTCATAATCTCCGTTTTCTAAAAGTTCTGCGCGTTTTTTTGCGTATTTCGCAACGAGTTTTTCTCTTTTTCTTTCACGCGCTTTCATTGATTCTTTTGCCATATAAAAATAATCTTTATTGATTTTTGTTTTTAAAAGGTATACCAAACTCACGCAACAGCGAATAAGCTTCTTTATCAGTTTTTGCAGTAGTAACAAAAGATATATCCATTCCCATAATTTTATTGATCTTGTCAATATTAATTTCAGGGAAAATAATCTGTTCGGGAACACCTAAGGTAAAATTACCTCTACCATCAAATCCTTTTTCACTGATACCTCTAAAGTCTCTGATACGTGGCAATGATACAGAAACAAGTCTGTCGAGAAATTCATACATTTTATTTCCTCTGAGGGTTACCCTGACACCAATAGGCATTCCACGACGGAGTTTAAAGTTAGAAATATCTTTTTTAGATTTTGTGGGTACCGATTTTTGTCCGGCAATAACCGTCATTTCTTCAACGGCAGTATCAACAAGTTTTTTATCGGTGATCCCAATTCCAACGCCTTGATTAAGACATATCTTGATGAGTTTAGGCACTTCCATCTGATTTTTATATTTAAATTCAGATGTTAAAGAAGGAATTATTTCCTTCTGATATTTATCTTTTAATCTTGGTGTATATTTCATTATTTTATTACCTCCCCAGATTTTTTGGAATACCGTACAAGTTTATTATTTTCATTCATTTTTCGACCAATACGAGTGGCATCACCGTTATTATCAATAACCATAAGGTTTGAAATATGAATAGATGCTTCTTGCTTAATAATACCACCTTCTGTATTTTTGGCATTTGGTTTAGTATGTTTTGAGATCATATTAAGACCTTCAACAATGGCTCTCTTGTTTTTGTAATCAATGCTGAGAACCTTACCTTTTTTACCACGGGAGTTACCGGTAATGGCTTTAACAGTATCGCCTTTTTTTATGTGTAGTTTGGGTTGCATAATTCAAGGATTAAAGCACTTCAGGTGCTAGTGAAACGATTTTCATAAATTGCTTTTCGCGAAGTTCGCGTGCCACAGGGCCAAAGATTCGGGTTCCACGCATTTCTTCGGTAGCAGTTAAAAGCACAACTGCATTGTCGTCGAATTTAATATAACTACCATCGGGTCTTCTGACATGTTTTTTGGTTCTTACCACTACTGCTTTGGATACTGTACCTTTTTTAATATTACCACCAGGGATAGCATCTTTAACAGTAACAATAATTTTGTCACCAATTCCGGCATATCTTCTATTGGTACCACCCAGCACCCTGATGCATAAAACTTCTCTGGCACCGCTGTTATCTGCAACGGCCAATCTGGATTCTTGCTGTATCATGATTATTTAGCTCTTTCAAGTATTTCAACTAATCTCCAGCATTTGTTTTTACTCAAAGGCCGGGTTTCCATAATAAGTACCTTATCACCAATATTACAGTCATTATTTTCATCATGAGCCATAAATTGTGATTTTTTTCTGACAAATTTCCCATATTTGGGATGTTTGACGCGGCGCAGTGATTTTACCACAACAGATTTATCCATCTTGTTGCTGGTTACCACACCTATTCTTTCTTTTCTGCGAGTCCTGGTTTCCATTTTATATGATAGACATTTCGTATTAAGATTTTAATTCTTCTAGTTTTCGTTTATGGATTTCTGTTTTAATTCTCGCAATAGTTTTCCTTAAATATTTAATTTTCATAGGATTTTCTAAAGGAGAAACAGCATGATTCAATTTCATTCTGGTGAGTTGTTTTTTTTCTTCTTCCAATCTTTCATTCAACTCACCGGTTGACATTTCTCTGATTACATTTTGTTTCATTCTAACAAAGAATTTTATCGTTATTTCTTTTAGATCAAACCAGTCATTCTAGAATTTCACAGCTAATAGGAGGAACCGATCCAGTTTGATTATCAGCAGATTTGAGTATTTTAAAAACCTATTTTTTAAAGGACTGCAAAGATACAAAATAATTTATACTAAATAATATTATTCTTCAACAAAATCTCTCCTAACAACAAATTTTGTCAAAACGGGTAGTTTTTGTGCTCCCAAACGCATAGCTTCCTGAGCAGTTTCTCTTGTAACACCTTCGGCTTCAAATAAAATACGTCCTGGGTTTACTCTTGCAACAAAATATTCAGGAGCACCTTTACCTTTCCCCATCCGAACCTCGGCGGGTTTTTTGGTTACTGGTTTGTCCGGGAAGATACGAATCCACAGCTGCCCTTCACGTTTCATTCTACGGGTTATTGCCTGACGGGCAGCTTCAATCTGACGGCTGGTGATCCAACTCTCATCAAGTGTTTTCATCCCAAAACTACCAAAGGCCAGATCGGCACCTCTTTTGGTGTTTCCTTTCATTTTGCCTTTTTGCTGCCTTCTGAATTTTGTTTTCTTTGGCTGTAACATTTCTAATTATTTTTTGATAGATCAATAACTACTAACTGTTGTTTTATTTTTTCCGGCGATTTCTGAATCGACCACTACCACCAGCGGTATTGACACCGGTTTTGGGTTTGGTGTTATCTTCATTAAAAGGGGTAAGTTCTTTTTTACCAAAAATCTCACCTTTACAGATCCAAACCTTTATTCCTATGCGTCCGTATGTAGTATGAGCTTCTGCGTTAGCATAATCGATATTGGCCCTTAGTGTATGTAATGGAATTCTTCCTTCTTTGTAGGTTTCGGTGCGAGCCATTTCAGCTCCTCCCAGTCTGCCTGAAACAGTTGCTTTAATACCTTCAGCTCCAAGTCTCATGGTAGAAGAGATAGCGGTTTTCACTGCACGACGAAATGAAATTCGTCCTTCAATTTGTTTGGCGATTGCATTGGCAACCAAAACAGCATCAAGTTCAGGACGCTTTATTTCAGAAATATTGATCTGAACTTCTTTTTGGGTTATTTTGCGTAATTCTTCTTTCAGTTTGTCTACTTCCTGACCGCCTTTACCAATAATCAACCCGGGGCGAGCTGTATTGATAGTAACGGTGATGAGTTTGAGCGTTCTCTCAATAATAATTTTAGATACACCGGATTTCAACAAACGCGCGTTGAGATATTTTCTGATCTTATCGTCTTCAATAAGTTTTGATTCGTATTTGTTTCCGCCATACCAATTAGAATCCCATCCTTTGATGATTCCTAATCTTAAGCCTATAGGATTTGATTTTTGACCCATTTGAAATATATTTAATTATTTACGTTTTTGCTATCAACAATGAGAGTAACATGGTTTGACCTTTTACGAATTCTGTAAGCTCTACCCTGAGGAGCAGGGCGTAATCTTTTAAGTACCCGCCCACTATCAACAAAAATCTCTTTGATATAAAGGTTACTCTCTTCCAATCTTTGTCCTTCATTTTTGGCTTGCCAGTTAGCGATAGCGCTAAGGAGTAATTTTTCAAGACGGACAGAGGCTTCCTTTTTTGTGAAGCGCAAAATGCCTAAAGCTTTGTCAACATCCTTACCTCTGATCAGATCTGCCACAATGCGCATTTTCCGGGGAGAAGTAGGGCAATTGTTTAGCTTTGCCATGTACAAACTTTTCTTTTCTTCTTTGACTTTTTCAGCCCTAAGATGTTTTCTTGAACCCATAATAAAATATTTTATTTTTTTCCTTTATCTTTTTTACCTGCATGACCGCGAAATATACGGGTGGGTGCAAATTCACCCAACTTATGCCCTACCATATTTTCTGTTATATAAACAGGGATAAATTTGTTTCCATTATGCACAGCAATGGTTTGACCCACAAAATCAGGAGAAATCATAGATGCTCTTGACCATGTTTTGATTACCGACTTTTTGTTACTTCCGGCCATATCAAGCACTTTTTTCTCTAATTTATAATGTATATAAGGTCCTTTTTTTAGTGAACGACTCATAATTTTTTATTTTATCTTTATGTTAAAGAGCTAATTATTTTCTTTTTTCAACAATCAGTCTGCCAGAGCTTTTCTTTGCATTACGGGTTTTGAATCCTTTAGAGGGTAATCCTTTTCTGCTTCTTGGATGACCACCGCTGGCGCGCCCTTCTCCACCACCCATAGGATGGTCTACAGGATTCATTACCACAGGTCGGGTGCGTGGTCTACGTCCGAGCCAGCGATTACGCCCGGCTTTTCCGCTTACTTCATGCATATGATCGGGGTTAGAAGTACTACCCACAGTTGCTTTGCAGGTAACCAAAACCATACGGCTCTCTCCGCTGGGGAGTTTCAAAATGGCATATTTTCCGTCTCTTGACATCAGTTGGGCATATGTACCTGCACTTCGGGCCATTTTACCACCTTGCCCGGGTTTCAACTCTACATTGTGCAAAATAGTTCCCAAAGGTACTTTTGAAAGAAACATGGCATTACCCACATCAGGAGTTGCTTTCTCGCCTGAAAGAATTGTACTGCCCACTTTCAAACCATGGGGTGCTAGGATATAGCGTTTTTCGCCATCGGCATATACAACCATAGCAATACGTGCGCTACGATTAGGATCATATTCGATGGATTTTACTTTTCCCGGAATACCATCTTTATCTCTTTTAAAATCGATAAAACGATATTTCTTTTTATGACCACCACCGATGTAACGCATAGTCATTTTACCTTTATTATTCCTACCTCCGGATTTACTCTTTCCAACCAACAAACTCTTTTCGGGTACAGAGGTAGTTATTTCGTCAAATGCATTCAACATTTTGAATCTTTGACCTGGAGAAGTTGGTTTAAATTTTCTTAACGCCATTATCTTAAATATTGCTGTAAAAATCAATTACCTGACCATCAACTAATGTTACGATAGCCTTTTTTATATTATTTCTTCTTCCACCGATAAAACCAGTTTTTGTGTATCGCATCTTATTTTTACCTAAATAATTCATGGTATTAACAGATTTGACTTCTACGCTGTACATTTCTTCTACGGCAGACTTAATCTGAGACTTTGTAGCTCTCCGATCAACAATGAACCCATAACGATTGGGAAATTTTTCTGTAACCGCAGTCATTTTTTCGGTTATCAGAGGTTTCACTAAAACATCCATCTTTTTAAAATTTTAGGGCCGATCTTTTTCCAACCCGTGCATTGATAATTACTTCAACAATGTGTTTTCTACTTCTTTTAAAGCACTTTCTACAAAAACAAGATGCTGGGCATCCAGTATCTGATAGGTATTGATCATAGAAGCGACAGCAACTTGTGCCTTTGGAATATTCCTTGCGGACAAAAAGATATTCAGATCGCTGTTGGGCAAAACCAAAAGTGATTTTTTCTCATGAATATTAAATTTTTCAAGTATCTCAATATACTTTTTGGTTTTGATCTCAGGGAGTGTAAAATCTTCCAGGATCAGAACATTGTTGTCTTTAATTTTATAAGCAAGGGCAGATTTTCGGGCTAGTCTTTTTACCTTTTTATTCATTTTGAAAGAATAATCACGGTTTTTTTTACCAAAAGCTCTACCTCCACCTCTAAGCACAGGTGACTTAATATCACCGATTCGTGCAGCTCCTGTACCTTTTTGTCTTCTGAGTTTACGGGTACTTCCTTTCACCTCATTTCTCTGTTTGGTGGCATGTGTACCTTGTCTCTGATTTGCCATATACTGTTTTACATCCATGTAAATGGCATTATCGTTGGGATTAATTCCAAAAATATTTTCGTTTAATTGAACAACTCTGGAAGTTTTATTTCCATCAATATTGTATACTGCTAGCTCCATCTCTCTAAAATTACAAATGATCCATTGGGACCGGGAACCGATCCATTAACAACAATTAAATTTTTTTCTGGTACGATTTTCATCACCTTCAGGTTGATCATTTTTACCCTTTTACCTCCTGTTCTACCGGCCATTCTCATGCCTTTAAAAACCCTGGAGGGCCATGATGAAGCACCAAGAGAACCGGGTGCTCTAAGGCGGTTATGCTGTCCGTGAGTTGATTGTCCTACACCATGAAATCCATGTCTTTTGACCACTCCCTGAAAACCTTTTCCTTTTGATGTACCAACCACATCGATAAACTCACCCTCGATGAAAACATCCACTCCAACGATATCACCATATTTTTTGCGGTGTTCCTTTTCGAACCTGGTAAATTCAAAAACTACCTGTTTTGGGGTGGTTTTCGCTTTGGCAAAATGTCCCTGCAAAGGTTTTGAGGTATTCTTCTCTTTTTTTTCGCCATATGCAAGTTGAATGGCATCATAACCATCGGTCTCCATAGTTTTTACTTGTGTTACAACACAAGGTCCAGCTTCTATAACTGTGCATGGCACATTTTTACCAGAGGCATCAAATATGCTGGTCATACCTATTTTTTTTCCAATTATTCCTGACATTGTTCAGTATTTTTTGCCTGTTAAGCAATTAACGAATTTATATTAAACTTTTATTTCTACCTCTACACCACTGGGCAATTCAAGTTTCATGAGTGCATCAACAGTTTTAGTGGTAGAAGAATAAATATCCAGAAGTCTTTTATAAGAACATAACTGAAATTGCTCTCTGGATTTTTTATTTACAAATGTTGACCGAAGAACAGTAAAGATCTTCTTGTTGGTAGGCAGCGGAATAGGACCACTTACTACAGCACCTGTGGATTTTACGGTCCTTACGATTTTTTCTGCTGATTTATCAACCAGGTTGTAATCGTAAGATTTTAGTTTTATTCTTATTCTTTGACTCACGGTTTAATTATTTTTTATGAAACGATTATGCTTTTATGCCAGTTGTTTTTAATGTTATCTCTTCCAAAACATTTTTGGGTGCTTCCTGATAGTTCGAGAACTCCATGGTAGAGCTTGCTCTGCCCGAAGAGAGTGTACGAAGTGAAGTAACGTATCCAAACATTTCGGATAATGGAACTTTCGCTTTGATGACTTGCATGTTTCCTCGTGTTGAAATGCCTTCCAGATGTCCTCTTCTTCTGTTTATATCACCCACTACATCGCCAACATTTTCTTCGGGCGAAACTACTTCCAGTTTCATAATGGGTTCGAGCAGAACTTTATTTGCTTTTCGGGAAGCTTCTTTAAAAGCAATTCTGGCAGCAATCTCAAAAGACAAAGAATCGGAATCTACAGAATGAAAAGATCCATCCAGTAATCTGACTTTTAAACTTTCGAGTGGGAAACCTGCCAGTATTCCATTTTGCATTGCCGATTTGAATCCTTTTTCAACAGAAGGGATAAATTCTTTTGGTATATTACCACCTTTAACTTCATCTGAAAATTGCAATCCTGTTTGGTTATCGGGTGCTGGTCCCATTTCAAAAACTATATCTGCAAACTTACCTTTCCCCCCGCTTTGTTTTTTGTAAACCTCCCTGTGATTAACAACTGATGTAATCGCTTCTTTGTAGGAAACCTGGGGTGCACCCTGATTACATTCTACTTTAAATTCACGCTTCAAACGATCAACGAGTATTTCAAGGTGTAATTCTCCCATACCACTTATAATGGTTTGTCCTGAATTTTCATCAGTCTTCACGTTAAATGTTGGGTCTTCCTCAGCCAATTTAGTAAGTGCCAGTGATAATTTGTCAACATCTGCCTGAGTTTTGGGTTCAACGGCAATGCTGATAACCGGTTCAGGGAAACTCATAGATTCCAGGATGATAGGATGTTTTTCATCGCAAAGGGTATCACCTGTATGAATCTTTTTAAAACCAATAGCAGCGCCAATATCTCCTGCTTCAATCTTTTCTATTGGATTTTGTTTGTTGGCATGCATCTGCAAAATCCTGGATATACGCTCTTTATTGCCTGTTGAGGCATTAAACACATAAGATCCGGCGTTGAGAGAACCGCTGTATACCCTGAAGAAGCAGAGTCTGCCCACATAGGGATCGGTGGCAATTTTAAATGCTAAAGCAGAAAAAGGACCGGAGATATCAGTTCTTCTTTTTTCTTCTTTCTCTGTTTTTGGGTTTATGCCGGTAATGGAGTCTACATCAATCGGAGAGGGAAGAAATTTGACAACTGCATCAAGAAGCATTTGCACCCCTTTATTTTTAAAGGCAGAACCGCACAACACGGGAGTAATCCTCATTTCGAGGGTTGCTTTACGAATTGCTGCCACCATTTCTTCTTCAGAAATAGAGTCAGGATCTTCCATATATTTTTCCAAAAGATCTTCACTTTCTTCTGCGCAACCTTCAATGAGTTTGGTTCTGTATTCTTCGACCGTATCCTTAAGATCATCCGGAATGGGTATTTCCGTAAATACCATACCTTTTGATTGTTCTTCCCATTCGAAGGCTTTGTTGTTGATAAGATCAACTATTCCTCTGAATGAATCTTCGTATCCAATAGGGATTTGAAGAGGAACAGCATTAGAACCCAGTTTTTCCTTGATCTGATCTAATACAGAAAAGAAATCCGCGCCAGACCTATCCATTTTATTGATAAAGCTTAAGCGCGGAACCTTGTATTTATCTGCTTGTCGCCAAACGGTCTCAGATTGTGGTTCTACCCCTCCCACAGCGCAAAAAAGTGCGATAGCACCATCCAAAACCCTCAGTGAACGTTCAACCTCAACCGTAAAATCTACATGGCCAGGAGTATCGATAATATTTATCTTATACTGATTATTTTTAAAATTCCAGAAAGTTGTTGTAGCAGCGGACGTAATGGTAATGCCTCTCTCCTGCTCCTGTACCATCCAGTCCATGGTAGCAGAGCCCTCGTGGGTTTCTCCTAACCTGTGATTTACACCGGTATAATAGAGTATCCTCTCGGTGGTGGTGGTTTTACCAGCATCGATATGCGCCATTATACCAATATTTCGTGTATATCTTAAATCTCTGGCCATTGGGTTATGTTATAAAATATTAAAAAAACTGACCGTATAAATTAAAACCTAAAATGAGAGAACGCCTTATTTGCATCAGCCATACGGTGTGTATCTTCTTTTCTTTTAAAAGCAGCGCCTTCCTCTTTGTATGCCGAAATAATTTCACCTGCTAATTTGGCAGCCATTGTTTTCTCATTTCTTTTTCTTGAAAACTTAATCAAATTCTTCATTCCGATAGACATTTTCCTTTCAGGGCGTATCTCTGAAGGAATCTGAAATGTTGCACCACCAATTCTACGGCTTCTTACTTCAACATTAGGTGTAACATTTGCTAGTGCCTTTTTCCAAACTTCCAGTCCGTCTTCGTTAAGTTTGGCGGAAACAATATCCATGGCACCATAAAAAATATTGTAGGCGAGGTTTTTTTTGCCTCTCAACATCAGATTATTTACAAATTTTGTAACCAAAGTATCATTAAATCTTGGATCGGGAAGCAATATTCTTTTTTTTGGTTTTGACTTTCTCATTTATTCAAAAGTTTTTATCACTTACGTGAAATCATTATTTCTTTTTATCTTTAGGTCTTTTTGTTCCGTATTTTGATCTTCTCTGATTTCTGCCTTCCACGCCACTGGTATCAAGAGCACCTCTGATAATATGGTATCTTACACCAGGTAAATCTTTTACCCTGCCTCCACGGATCAAAACAATAGAGTGCTCCTGAAGATTATGCCCCTCACCTGGGATATATGCATTAACTTCTTTTCCATTTGTGAGCCTTACTCTGGCAACTTTACGCATTGCAGAATTGGGTTTTTTAGGTGTTGTTGTATAAACCCTTACACAAACTCCACGTCGTTGAGGACAAGAATCCAAAGCGGGTGATTTGCTTTTATATGTCACCTTTTGGCGCCCTTTACGAACCAGTTGTTGAATTGTTGGCATACTATTTCTTTAAATTTATGATGTAAAAACTTCTTTTTTATTTGGTTATACTCTTTTGATTATTTTAAAAGGAGTGCAAAGGTACAAACTTATTTTATAAATCCAATAAGGTTTTATAAAAAATATTTTTCCTGCATAATATCTAATTCATCGTTGATTTCTTAAGCATGTTTAGCAAATTTCCTAAAGCAGGATTCGTTACTTTTGTTCTTTGATTTATTATCTTTTTTTGATTTGATTAAATGCTTCAGATGAAGATCATCCATAATAATATTTTTGTGGTTTTGCCTTGTTGCAAAATTAAAATCAGTCTTATGTATCAATAAAATGGTCAGTGTTATCATGACCCGGTTCATTTATCTTTCCTTACCCCTGTAATTAGAAGATTATTGAAAAGAAAAATAAAACATAAAGACCTCGTCTTTTATTTTCTTGATAAGAAGAAATGAGTTTCTTTGTAGTTTTTACATTCGGCAGTGTGAGAAAAAAAACACTACCAAAAATAAATTTAGCAGCGAATAACTTATGATAAATTTTTTAAACGAATTGAATGACGCACAACGCAAAGCAGTTGAAAATACAGAAGGACCTACAATGGTAATTGCCGGTGCAGGCTCGGGTAAAACCAGGGTACTAACTTACCGCATAGCTTATCTTTTAGAGAAAGGTACTGACCCATTTAAGATACTCTCTCTTACCTTCACCAACAAGGCAGCCCGCGAAATGAAAGAAAGGATCGCCTTGCTGGTAGGCAGCACAAAAGCAAAATCATTATGGATGGGAACCTTTCACAGCATTTTTGCCAAAATATTGCGTATCGAATCCGATAAACTCGAATATCCATCGAATTTCACCATTTACGACACCGACGACTCAAAAAGATTAATTAAATCGATCGTAAAAGAACAGCAACTTGATGATAAAGTTTACAATGCAAGCGGAGTTTTAAACCGGATATCAAATGCCAAAAACAACCTGATATCAGCTATAGATTATAATGAGGATGCTGAAATACAACATTACGACATTCAGAACCGAAAACCTAAAATCGGACTCCTTTACAGTATATACCAGCATCGCCTGAGAAAAGCATCGGCAATGGATTTCGATGATCTTCTTTTTAATACTAATGTATTGTTGCGCGACTTCCCTGAAGTATTATACAAATATCAAATGCGTTTTCAGTATATACTTGTCGATGAGTATCAGGATACCAATTTCTCGCAATATTTGATAGTAAAAAAATTGGCTGCAAATAACGAGAACATTTGTGTTGTGGGAGATGACGCACAGAGCATTTATGCTTTCAGAGGAGCCAATATTCAAAACATACTAAATTTCAAGAAAGATTACCCTGATAACAGAGTTTTTAAATTAGAACAAAATTACAGGTCAACCCAGAATATAGTAAACGCGGCTAACAGCATTATTTTAAACAATAAAGATCAGATAAAAAAGAAAGTATGGACAGAAAATCAAATTGGTGAAAAAATCCTACTCCTAAAAGCATCAAGCGAAAATGAGGAGGCCTTACTCATTGCCAATTCCATTTTTGAAACAAAAATGAACAAAAGGTTGACTAACAAAGATTTTGCTATACTCTACAGAACCAACGTACAATCCAGATCACTGGAAGAATCCTTGCGCAAGATCAATATCCCTTATCGTATTTATGGAGGGCTTTCATTTTATCAAAGAAAAGAAGTGAAAGATTTGTTGGCTTATTTTCGTTTGGTAATCAATTATCATGATGAGGATGCCTTTCTGCGCATAGTGAACTTTCCTGCCAGGGGAATAGGAAAAACCAGTATTGAGAAAATGATAGTTTTATCAAACGATAAGCAGGTTTCATTGATGGAAATAGCCAGCAATCCTGATCAGTATCATCTAAATGTAAATAGTGGAGTTAAAAACCGGTTACGGGAATTTTCGACAATGATAAAAAGCTTTTCTGCGCAGATACATCAATATAATGCTTTTCAGATGGGTAAAAAAATAGCATCTTCTGCCGGCATTTTCAAACATTATCATCAGGATGAAAGTCCGGAGGGGATAAACAGAAAAGAAAATATAGAAGAGCTTTTGAATGGATTAAAGGATTTTTCGGAACTTGCTTCAGATGTGGAAGGAGAAGATGAAATGAAAACACTAGATGTATTCATGCAGGATATTGCATTGATGACAGATGCAGAAAAAGAAGACCCCACAGATTCTGATAAGGTATCTCTGATGACCATTCACGCAGCCAAAGGTCTCGAATTTCCATATGTATACCTGGTTGGAGTGGAAGAAAACCTTTTCCCTTCGCAAATGTCGTTGACATCGCGAGCAGACCTGGAAGAAGAGAGACGGCTATTTTATGTTGCTATTACAAGAGCTATGGAGCAAGTATGCATCTCTTATGCGGAAACACGGTTTCGTTTTGGACAATTCACCATTTGCGAACCCAGCAGGTTTATTGATGAAATTGACATCAATTACATCAGCCATCATCATAAAAATAAAAACACTGGACCAAAATCAATAAAGGAAAGTTTCTCGGAAAGCAGAAATAAATTCTCGGCAACTGCCAACGTTGCAACATCTATGAAACAAGAAATGCAACAAAATGGAAAAAATATTCAAGAAGTAAAACAGGAGGATGGTTTGTTTCAAAACGTAACCGCAGACCAGTTAAAACCTGGCATGAACATTCAGCACCAAAGGTTTGGTATGGGGAAGATTGAACAAATAGAAGGAAAAGGAGAAAACTCAAAAGCGACAGTTGTATTCAATAATTTCGGCAAAAAACAGTTGTTGTTGAAATTTGCCAAACTCAGGTTATTATAACAATATGTTATTATATTACATAGCATGAAAAAGATAATTAACCTTTAATAAAGATGCTTGCCCGGGTTATCATTCTTATGAGGAACCGAACATGTTTGCGATTAAAAACAAACACCAATGAAAATAACACCATGGAGTTCCAACCGACCTTAACCTACAAATTTTTTACCGATGAAACACCCATGTGTTAATACATACAAACACAATGATAATGATATAATCTGTAAAATGGAGGGAGGTTCAATCATACCACTTTTTTAATTAAATTATTATATGATGAACCCAGCCATGACAATACTATTGACACACACTGATGATTGTAAGTAAAGAATACAGCAAAAATTACAAAACCGGAGTTTTGGCAAGCTCCCCCGTAAGAAAAGAACGGGGAAGGCATCTGACCGAATGATTCAAATTATAAACAGATGAACCGGGCCATGATTAAGCTCAAAACACACACGAGGATGATTAAATTGGATGTTCCATCTGACCGATAAAAAACAAATTATAAACAGAAGAAACTACCATGATTAACCCTTAAACACACACGAGGATGATTAAGATAAATGGAACGCAGATGACAGAGATTGAACGGATTTACACAGATTTTTTCTATCAGCGATTATCTGTAAAATCAGCGTCATCAGCGTTCTAATATTAATTGTGGAAAGTTATAAACAGATGAAACACCCATGATTGGCTTAAAACACACACGAGGATGATTATTGGTGCTGGAAGTGGATCGCCCTGATAGGGGCAAATCAATTCAACCCAGTGGCAACGCCCTGGGTAGCTGCAACCGATGCCCTCCGGCACCCTGAAAGGGCAACTTACAAGCAAAAATGTAAACCGCTCAATATCAGAGAGAAACAAATTATAAACAGATGAAACTACTCAGGCGATATTAAATAAATTTCAAATAAACATTTCTGATATCCTCAAGGTTTTCAAGAGTAAGATGCTCTCTGTATATCCTTATTAGCTCCACAATTTTTCCATTTTCCATAAAAGCAGCTCTTGCAGCATCAAAAAAGATAAGAGGTGTATTAAATTTCACCTGCTGGGTAATGGTTTTGAATTCTTTCCATTCTATATTGCGGGAAATACGAAAATATCCGCGCTGTAAATTTTCTTTTTCAATATAAAAACCGTTGCCAAGAGGTTGAAGGTGTAAAAATTTATTAAGATAAATAATACCCATTTGCTCCAGAATTCTATGGGGGCCTTTTTTTAATCTGATACCAGCTTTTTCGAGAAATAGCTGAATCTGATGAATCAGGTTATATTTTTCAAGGTTAAGCATTCTGAAAACAAAATACACTTCATTGGCAATAAAGATATTCCCCGGGGCGAGATCCAGGTTCTCCGAGAAATTATCTTTTAAATCACAAAGAACCCGTGTTATTTTCTCTAAGGGATAGTACTGATCTAAAACCCAGTAAAGGTATTTTGGTTTCTCAGTATTGGGCTGATCGTCATAATAACCAAAAAAAGGAGATGTAGATTCAAAAATCGTAATACCCAAATGCAAATTGCTATCATAAAGCGTTTTCAAGGGTTCTTCTTTTGTTAACCATCCAAATCGCTCAACAGTATGAATAGTTCTGGCTGTGCTGGTTTCTTTTTCTTTAGATGTTTCCATTTGTCCTGTTTTTCAGATTCTCGCATAAATTTAATAAAATCTTGTACAAAATACAACAAAAACTAAAATTTATCACATCTAACAAAAAAGTGAAAAACAAACCTTTATAGATGTTTAGTAAATCACATCTTCAGTAATCTGATTTTCTGATATCTGAAAATTTATCAAAATGCTGCGATGTTTTAAATTGAGTAATTCATAACAAAAAAATGGTTCAATATGATTTTTCAAAATACCCAAAGAAAGCAAGATTTATGAATTCAGTTTTTCTGATATTAATCTTTTTACTTCATTTTGGATGGCACACATTCCATTTTTGCTAAATTTTTCACTCTCATAACAAGTGAGGGTAAAATCTGGCAAAAATAAGTGTTTTCTTGCAAGCACTAATTATTGAGTCCACTGTGAAAAGTAAATTATCCACAGATTACACAGATTTACACAGATGCTAAATCCTAATAATCAATGTGTTTAAAAAAAGAAAATGAACACAGATTTCCCGAAAACAAGTTTTCGGAGTGGACTCATTAGTGAAAATAATAAATTCTTATTAGCCTGGTAATCTACAACATCAATTAGTGTTAATTTGTGTGATTTGTGGATAATAAACTTTTCAGGGTGGACTCATAAATTGAAAATCAAAGAATTTCATAAACCAAATGATCATATTTTGAAAAAATGAATGAAACCAATGGATAAAATTTATAATTTTGCACCCAAAATTTTTAAATCACTGATTAAAATTTATTTATGGCAACAACAGCAGATATTAAGAATGGTTTATGCATAGAACTTAACAATGAGTTGTATAGTGTGGTTGAGTTTCTTCATGTAAAACCTGGGAAGGGAGGTGCATTTGTACGTACCAAACTCAAGAATCTGAAAAGTGGAAAAGTGATTCCTCATACATTTAATTCCGGAGTCAAGATCAATGTTCAGCGGATTGAAAGAAGACCTTATCAATATCTTTATAAGGACGACATGGGTTATAACTTTATGCACTCAGAAAGTTTTGAGCAAATTCCGATAGAAGAATCAATCATTACTGCCCCCAACCTGCTTAAAGAGGGACAGGAAGTTGAGATTGTATTTCATGCCGAGACTGAAACGCCCATGAGTTGTGAGCTTCCGCCTTTTGTAGAATTAGAAGTTACTTATGCAGAGCCTGGAGTAAAAGGAGATACTGCTACCAATACCCTGAAACCCGCCACATTAGAAACAGGTGCAACCGTAAATGTGCCCCTTTTTATAGAACCCGGCGAAAAAATTAAGGTAGATACCCGTTCGGGCGAATATTCCGAAAGGGTAAAATAAGAAAAATTCCATATCAATTAACAATCTGATGATCCTACAACCCACTCAAACTTTAGGGAATATTGCATCGCTGATAGGGGCAGAATTTGCGGGCGATCCATCATTCGAGATCAAAGGCATTAACGAGATACATAAAGTAGAACCGGGTGATCTAACCTTTGTAGACCATCCAAAATATTACCAAAAGGCACTTCGGTCAAAGGCAACTACCATTATTATCAATACCCAGGTAGATCTTCCGGATGGAAAAGCATTGATTTTTTCGGATGATCCTTTTCGTGATTACGTTTATCTGGTAAAGAAATTCCGCCCATTTGAACCTGCAAGCCATATGATAAGTCCCTCTGCTCAAATAGCAGAAGGAACCCACATCCAACCAGGTGTGTTTGTAGGTAATCATGTGAAAATTGGAAAAAACTGTTTAATCCATCCTAATGTGACTATTTATGATCATAGCGAAATAGGAAATAATGTGATCATACATAGTGGAACTGTGATCGGGGCAGATGCCTTTTATTTTAAACGCAGACCAAAAAATTGGGATAAAATGGAATCATGCGGAAGGGCAGTTATTGAAGATAATGTTGAAATAGGTGCCTGTTGTACGATAGACAAAGGAGTATCTGGCGATACAATCATAGGAAAAGGGACAAAACTCGACAATCACATTCAGATTGGTCACGATACGGTGATTGGTCGCAATTGCTTGTTTGCTGCCCATGTTGGAGTGGCAGGCTGTGTGATCGTGGAAGATGATGTTATCTTATGGGGTCAGGTTGGCGTGCAAAAAGATCTCACAATAGGAAAAGGAGCGGTTGTATTAGGTCAATCTGGCATTGCCAAATCTATTAAAGGTAGTAAAGTGTATTTCGGATCTCCTGCCATAGATGCCAGGGATAAGATGAAGGAAATTGCTATGCTTAAGAAGCTACCAAAGCTTTTTGAACTGATATAAATTAGACATCACTTTTATTGTTGTTTTCTGAAATAGTGCCGGTGGATTCAAATTCATCGGCATTATATTTTGAAGGGCATTTCATTAAAAGATCGGAAGCAGTAAATACTTCACCATTATAACTGCCGATAAGCACAACCTGATCGAGTTTTTCGAAATCCCGGGGTTTTGAACCCATGTAAAGTACTTTACTTTCATTTTTTTCATCATCGAACATATAAAAAGTGAAGTAAAGTGTATTAGATTCAACTTTTTCCTCCATAGGCCTGTCTGTATTGAGTTGGCCAATGATATGGTATTTTTTACCAGGATTTTCTTTTGCTTTTGTAAAACAGGCATAAGTTTCACCTTCGTAAACAGTACCTATAACCGCAGCAATAGCTATAGCGATAAAAACAAGTACAAGTATGTGTGTTTTTTTCATGTTTTTGTAATTTGATTCATGTGATTATCTGATACGTTGTCACATTTTTATTAAATAACTTTCTCGCTGATAAATGCTGCAATAAAATATGTTTTATGCTTAAAATAAGATTATTGCTGTGTTGAATGATCTGGATTTTTGTGAAGAATAGATTTGGTTTTTTTAAAACACAATGATTATCAAAACGATCTTTAAAAGATTTATGATGAAACTGGATCCTCAAAGCTTTCTAATCTTTCCTTTTCTAAAATCTCAAGTTTCTTTTCATTTTTAGATAATTTTCTTTCAATATAAAACAAAAATACAAAAATCCCAAGAAGTATAATTATCAGCACAATAGCAACAACAAAAAATTTAGCATCCGTCAAAATCATAAAAACCGTGCGTTTAATTCATTAATTCTTTCATTTATTCTATCTGAACGCAATACCACAGAAAATATCCAGTACGAAAAAAGCATCCAGGCGAGTATGGCTGGGAAAAAGACCTTTCTCATAGCAGGATCAAGATCGCCTGTTGCCAAAGCAGGATTTCCATCAACCCCGGGATGAATAGAAGGACCGGAGATTCGGGGCAAAATCATGATAAAAAGAAACATGATTACGAAAGCAAACACATTAAAAACTGCGGCAAGTCTGGCTTTTTTCACCTTGTCGTCAATGGAGGATCTGAGAATTAAATAAGCAAAATAAACCAGTATTCCTACAGCAGCTCCATTGAGTTTAGGGTCGTTCACCCAGAAAGCGCCCCACGTAAATCTGGCCCAAATCATTCCGGTAATTATTCCCAGTAGCCCAAATACCAAACCTGTTTTTACGGTGGCATAAGAGATTTGATCGTATCTTAGGTCGAAAGTATTCAAATATCTTAAACTATTGATGAAACCAAAGAAAAGGATAAAAATCATAGCAAACCACATACCCACATGGAAATAAATATTGCGTATGGACTGTTCTATAACAGGTAATTCGGGCACTTTGAAAAGCAAACCTCCTAAAACTACATATAATAGTAAACCAATAGTAAGGATCTTAAAAAAGGTATTCCGGTACAGGTTCATTTAATAATTAATTAGTCGTTCCAAAGATAAGGAAACAAAATGTGAGATAATGTTAAGGAAATCATAATCAGTAAAGCGATAAAAAGCAGTTCGTCTGAAATAGCAGACAAGGAAGCTCCCTGCAGTGTATAAGAAGCAGAACGGATAACCAGAAGCAATAAAGGGAGCATAAGAGGAAATCCAAGGATGGTCATAAGGGTAAAGTTGTTTTTAGTTTGGCTTGCAATGGCTGATACAACAGTGAGTATAGATGAAAAACCAAAAACACCGGCAAAGAGAATAAACCAATAAGCAAGATTTGCAGAAGCTATATTACCCATGAACAGATTAAAAAACAAAAAACCAAGAACCCCCAATACAATCATAATGAATGTATTAATAATTGTTTTGGATAAAATGACAGAAGCGGGTGAAACCAGGGTATACAAATATAACTTGCGTCCTGTGGTTTCATCGTGGAAACTTTTTAAAACAAGATTAAGGGAAGAAAAGGATATGATGATCCAAAACAAGGCATTCCAGACCTCTAAAGACATGATGCCGCGGAAAGCGAGATAGCAAATAAATATGGTAGATACCAGGTACAAAAAAATCCCACCCAAAACATGTTTTTGTCGCCATTCGAGTATTACCTCTCGTTGAATTAATCCAATAATTTCAGAAAAAAGGGAAGGTTTGTTGATATTCATTTACCGTAAAACTAAAAAATTAGAGGGTTTCCTGCAAAGATAAAGCATTTGAAAGGAAAGAATAGTTTTTTCTGGTTAATTGACCAAACAGCAGCCGAAAAAAATCTGAACCTGCCAATACAATAAAAGTAATGATTATATTTTTAATCACATTTTGATTCGAACAGGCAAAACTTTTGCTTAAATAACGAAAATCAAATCAGCAATGCCAATAATCAGATATTGATTTTGAGAGGGGTTAATTGTTTTTCAATGTTTCAAAAATTTATGCTGCCATACAATATCACCAGAGTGCAATTGGAGTAAATAAATGCCAGGTTTAAAGTTTCGGATATCAAGGTTAAATCTTTCTGAAAGCTTGTCTGTTTTTACTTCCTTTATTTTGTTCCCAATTAAGTCATAAACCATGATTGTTAACTCACCGTTCCAATTATCACCCGATTCAATATACAAAAAATCTTTTGCCGGATTGGGAAAGACTTTAGCATTTATTCTGTTGTTATCGTTTGAATTCACTTCTGTCATTACAAAAGTTTCAGATTCCTGGCAGTTGTTTTCATCGGTAACTGTAACCGAATATGTTCCAAGATCCAGTCCGGTGATTACTGGTGTTTGTGCACCATTGCTCCAATCATAGGTGTAGTTTCCGGCACCTCCTGAAACCTCAACAACGATTACACCATTACTTTCCTCTTCAGTGGTAGTCTCGACCACGCCACCTGAAATCACAATAGGATCAGCTTCCTCAACCACAAACTGATCAGAAAAGCTACAATCGTTGCTATCTGTAACCGTGACCATATATTCTCCTCCGGTAATCTGGAGAAGAGCATTATCTGTATTTCCATTATTCCATTCATATTCATAAGGGGGAATACCTCCCATAACTTCCAGCACTATACTTCCTTCGGGTTCGGTATTTGGGCAGGTAATATGTTCAATCTGCGCCTGTGCATGCAAAAGATCGGGTTCAGTTATTTGATATGAAGCAAAAGCCTGGCATTCGTTATCAGTAACTTTTAAATTGTAAACCCCAGGTTTTAAATCACTTAACGAAGAAGTTTGAGAAGCATTTTCATCATCCCACAAAAGTGTTGCATCTTCGGAGGCACCACTAATATCAGCATTAATAAAACCATCGTCTTCCATGTAACATGAAACATTTTCAGTTTCAGCGGTTATCTCAGGGGCAGATTCATCACTCAAATCCACTTGTATATTTAAATCACATATTCCCGCGTCATCAGACACGTTTATCATATACTGCCCGGCGGGAAGATTATCGGCCAAATAATTTTCATCCTCTGTAATTTGAAAATTCAAATCTTTATCAGAATCTTCTTCTTCCTGATCATTTAAAGTAAAATTTTGCAATTCCGTTAAAGTATAAATAAATTCATCGTCTTCACTGGCAGGTGTCAACAATATTGAACCTGTGCTCTCACCGCAAATTTCAGGTGCTGTTTTATCAATGGTTACTTCCGGCATAGTTCCTGTCTGATCGATAAAAACTGATTTGTCTCCAACACAGCCATGCTTATCGGTTATCTGCACTTTATAATTTCCTGTTGCCAACCCTTCGATTGTTTGAGTTGCATAACCATGATACCATTCATACTGATAGGGTTCGTGTCCGTTAAGGGCAATAGCAGTAGCTTCTCCATTTTGCAAGCCACAAGAAGCATCGGTTTTATCTATCTGGATATCAATTTCATAATCTATATCGCTGATGGTTACATTACCTGAAAAATTACAATCACCTGCATCCGATACTTCAAAAGCATAACTACCAGGTGCCAGGTCGCTGATAATATTACCATTAATTTGCTCATTTTCCCATCTATATTCATAAGGTTCTTCTCCGGCCTGGGGTATCAATTCAACAGACCCGTTATTTTCGCCACAATATGCATCTTTCACGATCAGGTCTACGGGAAGAGAATTATTATTCTCCAAATCAATTTCAAGATTGGCAGAACATCCTGCCGAATCTTGAACTTCAACCTTGTATACGCCAGATGATAATCCGGTAAGATGATTCACATTACTTTCAGTATGCTCCCATTCAAACGTGAAAGGTTCGCTACCATTTAAAGGAAGAATAATAATTTCACCATCCGTATCACAAACAGCATCTACGGTTTCATAAGTTACTTCGAATTGATCGTTTTCAATAAGGACAGAATCGATATGTAAGCAACCATATCCATCGGTAATCTCCACCCTGTAATTGCCTGCTGAAAGGTTTTCTCTCAGCGGCAAGGTGTGATCTTCAAAATCTTCCCAATTATATTCAAATGGACCTTTTCCAGTCAATGGTATAAACTCTGCAGAACCAGTTCCTGAATTACAAATATCATTAGCAACAACCTTGTGGTAGGATGGATTACAATCTGCCTGATTATCTCCAAAATTAAGATTGATCACAGGAATTATATCCAGAGGTTGCCATGATTGCTCATGCATAACAAATGAAACTCCCGATTCATACCAGTGAACATCTTGTGCATAAAAGGCAATGTTTTGATCACTATTACCCTCAGCAACGGCAACCAGATAATTACCGGGTTCCATTTCCTGGGGTTGATCAAAAGCGATTGTAAGAAAAGATATTTCATCAGAACCTGTTCCAGTAATATCTTCCTGCAGAACAGAATATTCTTCTGTAGAATAGATTTCTTCATATTCACCTGCTTCATTTTCGTAAAACAATTTGACAGTCAGAACAGCACCTGGTTGTGTATTTTCGTGCAAAAGCATTGAAACAGAAGTAGATTGCATTTGATTTAGTAGTTTAAACTTGTTGGCAACCATAAAGTTCTCCTGATTTGGGTTTTCAATAAATACATCCGAATCATATACATCATGGGTGCGGGAATAAACTGTATCGGTTATTTCAAGTGGAAGATTTTCGATAGGAGTTTCTATGATGTCCTCTTCATCGCCTGAGAACAAAATCAACTCGATATCATATACCCCTTTTGCCGGGGCAAGAAAATCCTGTGGTGAAGAAAGAGTGATCTCCTGGTTGGCAAACAGTTCAGTGTGCACATCAGAGATACTTTCAAAGAGAAACTGATTTACACTTGTTTTCAGAGATATATTCTCTAAAGTTGAACTGCCATCGTTTGTTACATTTACAGCAAAACCAAATTCCTGCTGCTGTCCATCAGGAATTTTGGTATAATAGTTTTCTGCCAGAATCTTTGAGATAACCGGTTCAGAGGGTGCTGCGTTCATCAGCATCACATCATCAATCATCCACCAGTAATGAGAAGCACCCGCTTTGTGAAATCTGATCCATAACTGATCGGCACCTTCCAGAATATCAGAAAGATCAATAGTTTGATAAATTGCATCGGGGCTAACAGAATTGGAAGGAACATCGTTTTTTACATCAAAAACATGCCACTCCAGGCTGTCGGTACTTACCTGTACGTTGATCTGCGTTTGGGAATTAGAGCAACAATACCTGAAATTGTGCATAAAAAAGAGTGTGTTGGGCAATGTATCCAAATCTGCAAGAGAAATAGCAGGTGTTTGTAAAAAAGCGTCTGTTAGTAAAGAATTATTGTTATCGGCATTACAAAGATCTGAATCAAGGATCATAAATCCGTTTCCGGGTGTAATTGAGTTAATACCCGGGACACCAATAGACAGGGGTCCCTGCGGACCATCTGTGGTATAAGAAAAAGCACAAAATCCATTGAGATTCATGTTTATCCAATCTTCAGGTAAACCATTCGAAAAATCTTCGCCCCAAAGAATCGTTGCTTTAGGGACTTTTGGAACAGGTACTTCACTTTCCGGATCTAGTTTTATTTTTTCAGGATAATTTTGTGCACTACCTTGCGTGTAATTAATCAGGGAAAACACAAAAGCAATCAGTAGTAAGGTAGAATTTTTCATATGCTACTTTTTTAAAATTTCTGTTATCATAAAAATTTTGCTCATACCGCTCGTCTAAACACTATGAAACGATGATAAAAAATAGTGTTTACATACTCATAGTATGCTTACAAATCTTTTCCAATATGTTCATTGTATACAATTTCACCCTCAAAAATTTTCTGAACAGATACTTGCCTGCCTGCAAATAACTGACGAAAACTTTAGGTGTTATTAACGCAAACACAATGATGATAAGAATTAGTAAAATGGAGGTTCCATCATACCACTTTAATCAATTTATTAGTCCACTCCGAAAACTTGTTTTCGGCAAATCTGTGTTCATTTTCTTTTTTTAAACACATTGATTATCAGAATTTAGCATCTGTGTAAATCTGTGTAATCTGTGGATAATTTATTTTTCACAGTGGACTCATTTATTATATAATGAAAAAAATATTTAACGATAGAATAAGAAAAAAACCAATACTAAAAAAGAAATTTTCAGAGATTTTGATGGGTGTAAAAATACAAGGAGTTTATTTGCAATTTTTACGTTTAATACTGAATTTTGGAAGGATTAAAATCTATAGATAGACGAAATATCTTCAGATAAATTTGAGGTGAAGAGATTGACGAGTACAAAAAAACCTGTAAACTATTTACAGGTTTTATAAAGTCTGAGGACAATATTGGGTGGCTAATGGGACTCGAACCCACGACCCTCAGAACCACAATCTGATGCTCTAACCAGCTGAGCTATAGCCACCGTTTTAGGGAGTGCAAATGTATAAAAATTTTGCCAAACGTAATTTAAAAAAGTTACTTTTTTACAATTATTTTTTTGTCAGACGCGATGCTTCCTTTTCAAATCTGAAATACAGGTATAAAGAAGAAAAAATATAGGAAACATTAATAGAAATGCATGCTCCTGTGATACCATAATCTGGCACCAATAAGGGCAAAAGAATAATAGTTGCACCCAATCCTATGAGTGATTTTTGCCTTAGTATTTTCAGTTTTCCTATTCCGGTAAAATAGTGCCCATAAAGATTAGAGAAAGCGATGAATAAAATACCTGGCGAAAGCAGTACGGCATATTTTTTTGCTTGCGTAAACTCCTCGCCAAATACATATCCAAAAAAAGATGGGGGAATGATCAATAAAATAATCACCAAAAGGGAACTCAGAAATAAGCTGATACGTGCCTGATACCGTGTGGCAGCTATATTATCCTTTTTATTCTGGGTATTCACAACTTTTGAAAAGTGTAATGCTGATAAGCTTTTGCTAATCACCCAAATGGATTCCATAACAGCAATAGAAACAGAAAAAAGACCGAGTGAGGATAACCCCATAATAGCAGAAATAAAATAATACGACAAACGGTAGTTTAAAAATTGGATCAAATAATTCAACTCATTTTCAAACCCATAAAAAATAACTTTTTTAAAGTGTGACCGGTTCCAGAGTATTTGATCAATTTTATTCTGTCTTAAGAAAACAACAAATCCGATGGCAAAAACCAGTAAGTATGCAACATAATAGGCGTAGAAGTAATAATCAGTATTAAGAGATGATAAAAGAAAATAACCGGTCAGAAGCAATAAAATGGTAAGAACAGGCCCGGATAAAGTGATCAGATTATAATGAATTATTTTCTCTTTGCCCAGCCAATAAAATGCTAAAAAACTGTTTGATGCCATCAGGATGGAAATAATAAGCAGGTGGCTCATCCAGACAAAGCCATGCAGCAAGCTAAAAAAAACTGAGCCAAGAAGTGAAAATCCCATTATGCCCATCAGGGCAAAAAGTAGCAACTGACCATTAGGAATTTTTGAAGAATGGTAGATGACAGTGCTTCCGGATACTGTATTGGTGAAAATAATGATAATGGAAATATTGGCAATGATAAGTGAAATAATCCCTCTGCCCTCGCTGCCAAATAGCCTGGTGCTTAAAACAACCAAAGCAAAATTAGACAATAATATTGCAAATCGTGTAATAATAGTAAATAAAGTATTTTTATTCAGCATACCTTTTTTTATGACCTTTTTGCAAGAAACATATAAAGTCGTCCTCTAATTGCTTCCAGTTATATTTTTCAACAGACAATTTTCTGGCATTCTCACAATGGTGGTAATATAATTTCGGGTTCTTCAAATATTTATCTACAATCAATGCAATATTTTCATGGTCTGATGGGCTGGTCAGGAAACCAAACAATTCAATTTCAACCTCTTTTCGGATAGCTTTCAGGTTTGTAAAAATAACCGGACGCCCCAAAGCAGCATAATAAAACAGCTTTATTGGTAAACAATGTTGGTTTTCGAAATCATCCGATCTTAAATCAAAAAATATATCAATATCCTTTATTGCATTTAAATAATCATGAAAAGGAAGTTTTGGAAAAAATGACAATGAGGTATTAGTAAGCGTTTTTAATCGTTTTTCAAAGATGTATCTTTCAGTTTCATTGCTATACCATCCTATTATTTTTACATCCAAAACAAGTTCTGGATGCATTTGATTTAAATGCTCGAGCACAGAAATAAAATTGCCCATTCCTTTTTCATGCGTTAGTTTGCCAGAATAACATAATCTTAATTTATTTGGATGCAAACCGGGTGAGGTGATGGGTATAATGGACAGATCGGGATAATAAGATATAAATACATGAGGTTTACGTGGGAATAAATATCTGAATGGGCGGCTCTTATACCATTCACCAAAAATAAACCCATTGCAAAAAAAGATAGTTGAGAAATGAAAAAGAAGAAGCTGAAAAAACCTGAGAGCTTTGACTGGCAAAGGTTTTACATTGATATTTTTTTTTGAGGGATACCACTCCGTAATATCATAAATTATATTTACAGATTTGTGCTTGTTTTTCTTGTACTTAAATGCAGCTAAAATAGATAGTGGAGTTGAACAAACAATAACCATGGGCGAAAAATCTGATAAGCGGGAAAAGAAGGCATTAATTTTTTCTGTTTTTGAATAATGGTTACCCAAGAAACTATTGATATATATATCCTGAACAAAATCATGGTAGTTTTCATTGCTGCAAGTGATCATAACTTTCATTCCGTTTTTTACCAATGTATTTGCCATATGATAAAAAATACGGTCATCGAAAATATCATGTGCGGTGCTTAAAAAGGCTACCTTCATTACCATGAATTACATTAAGTAAACATTAAAAAGAGCAAATTTAGTTTATTTTGCCGGATTGCACCACTGATTGATTTTCTCGTATAAAACCTCGGGTTTAAAAGGTTTCATAATATAATCGTTCAATCCAAGTTCCATAAATTTTTGGGCATCGCCTTCAAGTGCATTGGCACTCAATCCGATAACGGGGCATAATTGCTCTCCGTATAGTTCACTTAATTTCTTATGGGCAGTAATCCCATCCATCACTGGCATGTGAATATCCATCAGAATAAGATCATACCTGCCTGGTTTGTACATTTTAATTGCTTCTGCACCATTTTTAGCAAAATCGACATTTGCACCAGCATTCATCAGAATGTATGCTACAACTTTCTGATTCAGCAGTTTATCTTCTACATGTAAAATATTCAGATCGAGTTCCTGCAAGTCAATGGCTACGGGGTTAATTTCGGGTGTCTGCTCTGTTTCGTCGTATTCAGCGCGAAAAGAGAATTCAAAAATACTTCCTTCATTGATTTTACTTTTAACAGAGATTTCACCTCCCATTAATCCGGCCAGCTCCCGGCAAATAGCCAGACCCAATCCGGTTCCTTCAAACTTTTTCACCAATGATGTTTCAATTTGGGTGTATTTTTCAAAAATATGTTTTTGATTTTCTTCACTAATTCCCATACCAGTGTCTCTAACTTTACAAGCAAGAATCATTTTTTTATCATTTTTTTCTTTAAGCAAAAAATGCACTGTGATACCGCCTTGATCTGTAAACTTTATAGCATTAGACAACAGATTATTCAAAAGTTGTTTCAAGCGATTTTGATCTGCTATGATATGTTTCGGGATATGGGAGCTGATGGAGGTTTTAAAGCTTAACCCTTTGGCATCTATTTTATGCTGAAAAAACTCGGTAACCTGATCAATAAATTTCCTTAAATTAAATTTTGTGGGTTTTAGCTCCATTTTACCAGCTTCTATTTTACTAAGATCGAGTACATCATTAATAATATTAAGGAGATTTTCTGAGGAAATACGTATATTGTTTACGTATTCAAGTTGAGCCATATTCAGATTGCTTTTCTGTAACAATGATGTCATACCCATAATGCCGGTCATGGGTGTTCTGATCTCGTGGCTCATATTTGCAAGAAACTGTTGTTTGATGGCGGCCGATTTTCGGGCAATCTGAATTTTTTGTTCCAGTTCGTCATTTCTTTTTCGTTCACTTATATCGCGTACGAAAGCAAAATATTTCCTTTTGCCATCGAAAATAAATTTATTAATGGAGATTTCAACCGGAAAAGTGACATTTTCATTTGTTTTATTGATAGACTCCATGTTGAGTGATGGTTTACTATCCAGTATTTGAGTGAGTTCATACCAATGCATCATGCTTATGCGAGTATCCACATCGGGGAGTCCCATTGCCAGGAGTTGTTTTTCTGTGTATCCGTATTTTTTTTCTGCTGTTTTATTTACATAAGTAAATCTTGCTTTTTCATCCATCCACAAAATAATGTCTCCGGCACTTTCCAGGGCAAATTTTGTCATTTTCAAAGTAGTTTCAGTATCTCTTTTAAAAGTAATATCCTCCATGAGCATAGCAACCCTGTTTAGAGGCAAAGGAAATACCCTTACTTTGAAATATTTTTTAATATAATGATTATCTGGTTGATAAAGCAACTCTTCTATTTCCTGAAATTTACTGGTATGTAAAACATTGAAGAAAACATCATGTAGTTCAAGTTGTCTCATTAGTGGGGAAATCTCATCTATTGACTTTCCAATATTTTTTTCATTTAAAAACCTCATCATTTGTCCGGCAGCAATATTGGCCATCTCCAGGCGAAAACTACCGGAGTCTTTAAGATTTTCTGCTTTGAATACCGACAACCCAATATCAATATGAGAAACAATATCATGAAGCATTTCCAATATGTTTTCTGAACGTTTTTTTCTGGAAACATCAGTCAGGAAACCTTTGAAGCGAGAGAGATTGTTTTTATCTTTAAAAGGAAACAGATAAACATTAAAAGTCACAGACACACCCCGATGAGTCCTAAATCTGTATCCATTCTCAGGTGAATTTATAGATTGCTGATTATTTGCCAACCGGAACTGTAATTTTTTTCTATCCTCAGCATGCACAATATCGAGTAAGTTAATTCCTTTCTGAATTTTCTGTTCAGATAAGTCAAGAATTTCGTAACCCAATTGATCAATATAATACAGTTTGCCTTGCTGATCACATTCAAAAACAATATCAGGTATTATTTTCTCATGTTTGCTTTGTTGTTTATATGCGATAGCATCATTGTATTTTTCGGAAAGGGATGGCAAATGATCCAATGATTGTACATCACTTTCATCTTCAGATAATAATGATCCGGGTTCTGGTAAACTCCCGGCTACATTGTATCTTTCATCCGATTTTGCCTGTTTCTCTTTTATTGTGCTTTTGCCCATTTTGCTAACAGAGGAAAAGTACCAAATAATGAGAAATGTTGCAAACAACACCAAAAGGCTTACTAAAACCCAATAGGGTAAAAATATGCCTTCTGTTTTTGCGATGATCAAAACAGAGAATAATTGAATAATTTCAAAATGTAATGTTACAACCCAATCATGCATGACACCGGAGATATAATTATATTGTAAACATGAATTTTCAAATTTAAAAAGAACTAAAACCAAATTAGGACAAATGAGTGTAAAAATCAAAAACAACTTTCCTTAGGCAAGAGCAATACAGCAACACTCCATACTTTTCTTTGTTTTAATTATTCTCAAATTTAACTATTTTATCAATTCAATCATCTAATGTTTTCAATAACTTTGCAACAGTTACCAAAATATATTTTTCTGATGATTTAAATAAGCACTATATATTAAAAATAAACCAAATCTGGCAGATTATGAAACTTACTTCCTATTTGCGCGAACAAGGATACGACCTCATTGAAGGACCTGTGAGAAATCATAAAACCATGCAGCTTTGGATCAAAAAACCTTTCAATGAGATACAATTGTATTACCTGAACATTGACCATGCCTTTAAGAGTGAAGTAAAACTTAATGAAGTTACGGATCAGGCACTAAATATCAATTCATCTAATAAGGATGATTATGCGTTTAATATTGGGATTTCTTATCTTGAAGAGATTCTGAAGTCTCTTGGTTTGGCGAATTTTGAGATTTCCTCAAAGATCAAATCCGGTAATAAGATAACCATAAGTTACAATAATTCTTTTACTAAAATAATTCCCCTGGGCGAAGTTACCAACTACCTGTCAACAGCTGACTTCCGTCACCCTAATCCTGTTTTATTGAAAAATGCAAACCGAAACAATATACTGGTTATCACCGGAATTGTATACGCACAAAACCTGGTTGCAGAGATCAAAACAGATTTTGATCTTGACAGCGACCTGATTGCTCAACTAAATAAAGCAGCAGATGGCAAACTGAATTTCAGGATAAATCAAGTGCAACATTTGACCATGGTAAGTTCGGGTTCTTCGCACTTTCCGGTTGCAGTAAAGGCAAACCGCATAGACTTTGACAAAGGAGTTTTTAAAGGACTGAAACTGGTTACAGACAACAGGAATTTTTTCTGATTTACTTATTTTTTGTATTTAAATTTGTTGCTTTCCCCCTCCAAAAATAAATCTTCAGCAACAAAATAAAACCCCTGATAATCAAGGGGTTTTGCATTCTTTGAGGTTTCGAGCGGATTCGAACCGCTGTAAAAGGTTTTGCAGACCTCCGCCTAACCACTCGGCCACGAAACCATATGACTTTGCTGAGGCAAAAATAACATTTTTCTTTCTATCTGCCAAAAATCGTTTGTTCGGTTTTGACAAAATAACCTACCAAAAGTTAAAAATCAACACGCTACCCAATCAAAAAGGTCTACTTCACAATGTTCTGGTTTTGCATCTGTTCAACCATATCGCGGAGGGTGAGTTCAAGGTTGGTATATTCCACGCCGAGAGATTCTTTACTTTTCCGTGTATTCAATCTGATGGGATAACCAACATTTCGTTTTACAAATTTTGGGGTAACGCCAAACAATCCTCCCATAAGTATGAGCAATGCTTTGGGTGCTGTGAAAAGAGGCAATAAATATTTTTTGCCATACCTGCGCTTCAGAATTTTAGACAAACCCATGATGGTAAGTGTTCTTTCGGCTAAAATGTGGCGCCCCGATGCATTTTCATTTTCCAGCGCCAGAATATGTGCATGCGCTACATCTCTTACATCCACAAATCCAAACATCAAAGAGGGTGCTCCCAGAAAAAATTTACCTTTGAGTAAATCTTTCATAAAATTCATACTCTCCGAATCTGAGGCGGCAGTGAGAGAAGGGCCAAGAACAAAGGAAGGATTGAGGACTATTAGTTTCCATTGATTTTGATTTTCACTTATTTTCCAGGCTTCTTTTTCGGCTGCAATCTTTGAAAAAGAATAGGGTTGATGTGTGGGGGTGCTGCTTATATTGAAATTTTCTTCTGTTAATTGAGATAATCCTTGTTTTTTCATATCAATATTGTCTCCCAGAACGGCAGCCACACTGGAAGTGAGAATTACTTTTTTAACCGTACCAGATCGGGTGGCAGCATTCAGCACATTTCTTGTGCCCAGCAGGGCAGGATCAATAAGGTCTTTTTGCGGATTTTTGAATCGAAGGGTAAAAGGGGACGCAATGTGCATCACGGCATCACATCCTTTGGCTGCATCATCAAAACTTCCTTCAGTTAGCAGGTTTGCCTCCCATAATTCCAGTTTACCATCAGCTTTTTCAACAATTGGATCGAAATGGGCAATTTTATCTTTTCTTGTTTTATCGCGAACAGTCATCCTGACCGTATAGGATTTTTCGAGCAACTCTTTCACAACCCACGATCCGATATATCCTGTACCACCTGTAACAAGAACAGTTTTATTTTTCATTATCAATATATTAATTGATTATACCACAAAATCGATTTTAAAACAAACAAGATTTGTATAGGTTCATTTCAGGCGATCAGAATATAATTACCTGTTTCTTTTTAGTTGATAATCAATGTTTTTTCTTGTCACTACTTATAGAAAAAAAATTACCCAACATAACTTTCCACAATCTTGCAGCTACCCTGTGGGGTAATGGTGATATTTTTCAGATCGGCAGGTATCAATACTACATTTCCTGCCTGCATTATTTCAACACCTCCGGTATAATTGATCAGGCAATTACCCTCCACACAGCTCAAAATAACGAAGGAATCGAGAAACATATAATCAATTTCTTTTTCCCTGGTCAGGTGCATGATTCTGGTAGTAAAATATTGATTTCTGACCAATTGCACAGCTTGATTTTCTATGAGTTGGTAATGTGTTTTATAGGAATCATGCCTGGTGAAATCCATTACATCCAACGCTTTACTGGTATGCAGTTCGCGGTAATTTCCTTTGTCGTCTTTTCTGTTCCAGTCAAATACCCGGTAAGTAACATCAGAGCTTTGTTGTATTTCCAGTAGTGTAATCCCTGCTCCAATGGCATGAATTCTTCCGGCAGGAATAAAAAAGACATCTCCTTTTTGTGGTTTTTCAATATTCAGAATTTCTTTAAGAGTTCCTTTTTTCAGATGATTGAGGTACAAGTCATGCGAAACCTCCTGGTTGAAACCAGTAATTATTTCGGCGCCTTCTGTTGCCTCCAGTACGACCCACATTTCTGTTTTACCCAGCGATTGATGATGTTTCATTGCATATTCGTCGTCGGGATGCACCTGTATAGAAAGATAGCTGCTGGTATCAAGCAACTTAATCAGCAGAGGAAAATCTGTTCCATATTGATTATACACTTTTTCCCCCACCAGATCACCCATATAAATTTCTATAAGTTCGCTAATGTTGTTGCCAGCCAAAAATCCGTTTTCTACAACCGACAGATTTTCTTTTACGCCCGATATTTCCCATGATTCACCGCAGTTGGGCAGGGGTGAAAAATCTTTATGAAACAGTTCTTTTAAACGTGTACCACCCCATATTTTATCCTTAAAAATGGGTTTGAATTTAATAGGGTAAAGCATATTATCTTTCATTAATCAGAACTAAAATGTTTTTAGAAACCATTGAATTAAGCATAATCACAAACAATAAATTCAATAAGAAATATGAATTTACATCTACCAGGTATTTTCCTTTTAACTTTCTGAAAACCTATGACAATGCAATTAATCCGGCCATTGAGCCTGATCCGAATTCAGGTCTATCATCACACCCCAGCTAACAGTTATCAATTTATCGTTTTCAAAATAAAAATCCATTACGGCATCATTAAAGGATACCCTTCTTTCTCCCCATTGTTCGTCTTCGGCATCTATATCATCAAAACCTTTTTTGTTCATCAGTTCCACAATCTGCTTTTCATTAAGATCGAAAACTTTTTGACCAAAAAGAATTGTGTGATCGTTATCTGTTTCGACGCATGTAAACCTATTATCATGATCTTTTTCAAAAAAAACAGTATGCCCTTGTTCCCAGTAATTCCAAACCTCTGCATCCGACTCGCCCTCTTCGCCGGGGAGGTCTTCAATTTCCTCAGGTTCACCCATATAATTTTCTGCCTCGGATTGCCGGGCACCAAATTTTAAATCACCAAAACCAATTAGTGGTTTGATTTCCTGTGTTGTTTTCATAGTTTTTTCTTTATATTAATTAAAATATACGAAGAGAACGCCCCCTTCCTGCTGTTTTATTTTTAATCTTATGGTTTTGACCAGCACATAAAAAAACATGGTAAAATTACATTGTTGCTCCATGAAAACCAAGCAAGAAAAAGATTTTGTAAATTTCTTTTTAAGGAAAAATTCAGTGTTATAAAATTCAAAAAAAACTTCTATTTCAGCGGGGAATTGGGTTCTTTGGCCAAACTCCTGTAGACAAGTTTATCTACCAGAGCAGGAAAGAATTTACTCAAAAAAACAGTAAGTTTTCCCACCCCTGTAAGAATGATAGTTCTTTTTTTCTTTTTAATGCCATTTAAAATGTTTCGCGCCACTTGTTGTGCTGTCATCATAGAGTTTTCATTTCTGGGCGATTCTCCCTGAATATTACCATTACCATTAAGAGCTGTTTTTCGGATATTGCTTGCAGTAAATCCCGGACATACATTCATGATGTGAATATCATTTTTCAGGTTTTCGACACGCAATGTTTCCAAAAAGCCCCTTATGGCAAATTTGGATGCTGAATATCCGGTGCGGGCAGGCAAACCCTTATAACCTGCCACAGAAGAAACGCCTACTATCGACCCTTTAGATTTTAATATCCAGGGCATGGCGTAATAGCAGCAATAAACTGTACCCCAAAAATTTACATCCATTAGTTTTTTTATTACAGCTAAATCCAGTTGGGTAAACAAGGCACGCATGCTCACACCTGCATTATTAACTAAAACATCTATTTTTCCAAATTTTTGTATGGTTTGATCAATAAGATTACGACAGTCACTTTCACTTGAAATATCTGTTTTTACCAGTAAAAAACTATCTGTATTCCATTGCTGACCAAAGGTAAAGGATTTCATTACTTCCAGACGCCTTGCTGCCAGCACTACCTTCATTTCGTGCCTCATAGATTCCTCCGCTAATGCTTTCCCAATGCCAGATGAAGCACCCGTAATTATTATTACCTTGTTTTTCAAACTATTCATAGTTTTCTTTAGTTTTGCAAAATTCTCTGCAAATATAAATGACTTAAAACAATTTCAGATGTACATAAGTGAAGTGAAAAGCAAAAAGGAAGAAAAAGATTTTTTTGATCTTCCCCAGTTTATTTACAAAAACGACCCAAACTGGGTTCCACCCCTTGACAATGATATAAAACCAATTTTTGACCCTCAAAAAAACAAACAGTTCGAAAACGGTGAACTCGTAAGATGGATTGTATATGATACTCACAAAAAACCTCTTGGAAGAATTGCTGCTTTTATTCATCTGAACATTGCCTATACGTATGAAACACCAACCGGGGCAATTGGTTTTTTTGAATGTATAAATGATCGTAAAATTGCATTTCTTTTGTTTGACACCGCCAAAAACTGGTTGCAAAGCAAAGGCATAATGGCAATGGAAGGCCCTGTAAACTTTGGTGAGAAAGACCGTTTCTGGGGGCTGCTGGTAAAAGGATTCGGAAAACCTACACCATATCTCATCAATTACAATCCTGCCTATTACATAGAATTATTTGAAGCATATGGTTTTAAAAACTATTACGAACAATACATTTATAATATTTCAAGAGATGCTTATATCCCCCCGCTTGTACAAAGAAGTTTCAACCGTCTTAAAGATCATGGATATGAATTTACTTCATTGAAATTGAGTCAAATGGATAAATATGCCAGGGATTTTATGGAAATTTACAATCATGCCTGGCAAGATGTGCATAAGCATTTTAAGCCCATGACCTTTGAACAGGCGCAAAAAACTTTTAAAAGTATGAAAGCTGTGGTAGATGAAGATTTGGCAATATTTGCCTATCACCACAAAAAACCTGTTGCAGTGTTTATAGGCATTCCTGAACTTAATCAGATTTTTAAATATTTAAATGGTAAATTTAACCTTTGGGGTAAGATCAGATTTTTATTTTTCAAATGGTTGAAAGGTATAAACAGCGCTTATGGAATTGTTTTTGGCATTATACCTGAGCACCGGAACAAAGGGGTGGAAAGCGGTTTGATACTCAGTATCCAGAAGGCAGTGGTTAGCAAAAACAAATACAAAAACATGTACATAGCCTGGATAGGAGATTTTAATCCTAAAATGATAAGAATAGTAGAAATATTAACCAAAAACCGGGAGTTTACACTGATTACATATCGAAAATTATTTGATGAGCAGCAAAAATTTGAAAGACACCCCCGTATTGATTAAAGACTGATATACTAACAGTTAAAAAGCACATCCTTGGTGTAAATTAAAAAATATTGGCAGGAATAAGCAAAAAACTTTGGTTTTTTCATAATAGGCAGTACCTTTGCACTCTCAAAAAAAAGGGGGTATTCAATACTTGTTCTTTGACCCTTCTGCAATGACTTGGTAGCTCAGCTGGTAGAGCACATCCCTTTTAAGGATGGGGTCCTGG
>CAYPFV010000015.1:0-36235 GCA_964410015.1 uncultured Bacteroidales bacterium | reverse complement strand
CCAGAAGGATTGTCTTCTGATAACTACACCATAACATTTGAGGATGGTACACTTTTGATTGAAACCGCCCCTCTTACCATCACTGCTGACGACAAATCAACAGAATACACTGCTACAGCATTCTCTGACTTTACAGTCTCCTATGATGGTTTTGTAAATAACGAAAACCAGAATGTACTAAACGGATCATTAAGTTTTTCAGGTAATGCAACAACCGCTATTAATGCAGGAACTTATACCATAGTACCAGAAGGATTGTCGGGTAATAACTACGAAATAAGCTATGTGGAGGGTGAATTGGAGATAACCCCTGCACCTTTGACCATAACAGCAGACAACAAAAGCAAGGTGTATGACGGCAATGTTTTTACATCTTTTACTTTATCATACCAGGGATTTGTGGAGGACGAAAACCAGGGTGTACTCTCCGGTTCGCCAATTTTTTCGGGAGATGCCACTACAGCAGTTGATGCCGGAATTTATGAGATAATACCTGATGGTTTATCTTCCAACAATTACGATATCATTTATGAATCAGGAGAGCTCACCATCTCACCCGCCCAGCTCACCATTACAGCCAACGATCAATCGAAAACATACGATGGATCTGTTTTCGACGATTTCACTGTTTCTTACAATGGATTTATCAGTGATGAAAGCCAGGATGTTTTAAATGGTACACTTACTTTTACCGGACCTGCCACCACAGCTGTAAATACAGGTACTTACAGCGTGACTCCCGAAGGACTTACAAGCAACAATTATGACATTACTTTCGAGGATGGTGAATTGACTATTGAACCAGCTGATCTCACCATTTCAGCAGAAGACAAGTCGACTGTTTATACTGGCACTATTTTTACCGACTTTACTGTAACTTACCAGGGATTTGTGACGGGTGAAAACCCCTCGGATTTAAGCGGATCACTCACTTTTTCCGGTGATGCTACTACATCTTCAGATGCGGGGGTTTACGACATTATACCAGGTGGTTTATCGAGCAGTAATTATAGTATAAACTTTAACCAGGGGCAGTTAGAGATAACACCTGCTCAACTGGTCATCAGCGCTGATAACAAATCAAAAGTTTACGACAATAATACTTTTAATGATTTTACCGTTTCCTACGATGGGTTTGTCAGTGGCGAGAATGCATCTGTTCTTTCCGGATCATTGAATTTCTCAGGACCTGCCGCTGAAGCAATCACCGTTGGTCAATATGAAATAATACCTGAAGGTAGCACAAGTAATAATTATGATATAACTTATGAAAATGGATTACTTACCATAACAAAAGCCAATCTGAGCGTCCAGGCCAACAATATTGAAAAAACAGTTGGTATAAATTATACTTTTTCTGGAACTGAATTTTCCACCTCTGGCTTGTTTGGTGAAGACGATGTTATATCCGCAGAACTTTCAAGTGAAGGTGCTGATGAAGATGCAGAACTTGGTGAATATGCTATACAGATCACTGATGCAGTTGGTACAGGGTTAAGCAATTATAATATAACTTATACCGAAGGTATTTTAACTGTAAGTGATAAAATTCAATTAACACTTGAGGATATTGTTGCAGAAGATAAAGTTTACGATGGCAACAATGAAGCTGAAATATCAAATTTTGGCACCCTTACAGGTATTGAACCCGGCGATATGGTATCTTTAGATTCTGATGAAGCAACTGCAGTTTTTAACAATAAAAACGCAGGAGAAGACAAAACCGTAACCATTTCAAATATTACACTTACCGGCGATGATGCTTTAAAATACTTCATTAATCAGCAAACAACCACAGCAAGCATTAGCCAACGTCCTTTGCAATTGAGCAACTTTCAGGCCAATGATAAATCTTATGACGGAACCACCAGTGTTAGCGGAGATTCTTTCGAGGATAATCGATTAAATGAAGATAATCTGTCTTTTTCATGGGATGCTGCTTTCGAATCACCCGATGCAGCAACAGACAAAACTGTTAATTTTTCAGATATTACCATATCTGGTGGATCAGACCGGAATAATTACCAACTCACTTCTGATTCGGGCATTGCATCTGCAACGATAAGCAAAGCAGATTTAACCATAACTGCCGAAGATATCAACAAATCATACACCGGTACACCACATCCATCTTTTCCTGTCATTTACCAGGGATTTGTTAATAACGAAGATGAAAGTGTTCTTTCAGGAAGCCTTTCTGTGGAAAATTCAGATGCCATTGATGTTGGTGAATATACACTTACTCCTTCAGGTTTAAGCAGTAATAATTATAACTTAAACTATGTTCCGGGAACAATGATTATCACCCCTGCCAATCTTACCATCACAGCCAATTCCGAAACCATTACTTACAATGCAAGTACTTTTGAAGAGTTTACCGTAAGCTATCAGGGTTTTGTTGCAGATGAAGATGAAACAGACCTCAACGGTGTTCTGTCCTTTTCAGGTGATGCTTTGGGTGCTGTTTCAGTGGGTGAATACCAGATCATTCCTGAGGGATATGAAAGTACAAATTACCAGATAACTTACCAGGAAGGTACACTGACTATAGAGCAGGCACCTCTTTCAATTACTGCTGATAGTTTCGGTAAAGAATATGGATCGTTATATATTTTTGACGGAGACGAATACACAGCAGAAGGTCTGAGGGGTAATGATCAGATTACATCGGTAAACATCACCAGCGAAGGTGCGATAAGAAATGCACCAACAGGCGATTACGATATTGTAATTGAAGATGCTCTTGGCGGGGAACTGGATAATTATACGATCTCATACACCAATGGAACCCTGACAGTATTAACAAAATCAGTCAACATATCAGGGAGTTTTCAGGTGGAGGACAAACCTTATGATGGTACTACAGATGCGGATATTTCTCAAAATGACCTGATTATACCAGGAATTCTCGAACAGGATGATGCTATCCTTACCAATGTGGAAGTTGAATTTGCACAGGCAGACCCGGGTGAGTTTATTGTTGTAAATATTGTGGAAGCCGAGATAGAAGGTGAGGATGCTTTTAACTATGACCTTACCCTGGAGAATGCACCCTTTACCAGCGCCGATATTTTCCTTCCCATAGGAACCTATACCCTGGATTTGCTTGTAAACAATGAAAACGCGGGAGACGCCACCGGATCTGGGTACTATGCCACAGGCACAAACGTCAACCTGGAGGCAACAGCGAATCCAGGTTTTGTTTTCCAAAACTGGCGGATTAACGGTGTGGCAGTCAGCGATCAGGAGTCTTTCAATTTCGAGATGCCTGCAGAAGATGTTACACTAACAGCCCATTTCATAACCGAAGAACAAGCCAGCGGAGATCTTTACACTCTCGCACTGGAAACTGAAAATAGCGAACACGGACAAATACAGGGTGAAGGAACTTTCATGGCAGACGAACAAGTTACAATTGAGGCCGTACCTGCTGAAGGTTGGGAATTTCTCAACTGGAGAGAAGAGGGGTTTGTCATTAGCGATTCATCTCGCTATTTATTTCCTATGCCGTCAGAAAACCTTACCCTAACCGCCTTTTTCGTCAATACCAGTCAGCAGGTGTACGATGTAACCGTAATGATATCCCCCGGAAGCGGAGGTTCTGTAAAAGGTAACGGAACTTTCATTCCTGGCGAAAAAGTGACGGTGACAGTAGAAACCAACTCTGGCTATACTTTTGTGAACTGGTCGGATGACATCCAGGTACTTACCAGCAACCCTGAATACTCTTTTGAAATGCCCGGTAACGATTTGAACCTCACGGCCCATATGCACGATACTGTCTCTGGTGAGGAGATGCAAATAACCAGGATGCCATGGGTTGAAGATTACGAATCACAGATGTTTCCGCCCTACGGATGGCAAGATTTAAACTTACAGGGTGAAGGGCGGTTTTGGGAAGTCTCCGGGGCATTCAATCATACTCCTGATGGAAATTTCAGTGCATTCCACGATTATGGCGTCTTACAGGAAATGAACGACGGCTGGCTTATAACTCCGGGCATATTGGTAGAAGAGGAAACCATTTATCAGGTCTCTTTTGAATCATACAATATGTGGACGAGTTTCTATGACAGAAACAGCCTCTTAATTTCTAAAGAACCTTTAGAACCTGGTGATGTGGATTCTTTTGAGGAGATTTGGTTTGCTGAAGATGTGGTACAACAATGGGTTAAAACAACAGATTATTTTTATGCCTCTGAAAATGATACTGTTTATCTTGCTTTCCGATACCAGGGAAAAAATGCTCACAGTTGGTATCTCGATGATTTCAGAATAGAGAAATTTGAAGAACCCGGGTTGTACCTTCTTTCATTATTCAGTAACCCCACCGGTGCCGGAGATGTTGAAGGAGACGTGTTGTTCTCCGGGGGTGAGGAGGTTGTTATTTCTGCTATACCCGCTGAAGGTTATGAATTTATCAACTGGACAGATGCAAATAACCAGGAAATCAGCACACAACCGGAACTTACCATTATCATGCCCAACAAACATCATACACTCAAAGCAAACTTTGATATGGCAGGATCAGCAGAAATAAATCAGGAGCAAGAAATTGAAATCTATCCTAATCCTGCAAAAGATAATGTTAAAATATTTGCCAGTAATTTCATGGAAAGTGTAAATTTGCTAAACCTTAACGGTGAATATATTTTCGGAAGAAAACAGATCGAAAATCATGAAACTAACCTGAATGTTGAAAGTCTGAAACCAGGTATGTATATTCTGGAAGTTGTCACCAGAAATGGAACCAGCAAACATAAAATACAGATCATTGAATGATCGTACAATAAACAAAAAAAAACAGAAAATCAAACCGGAATTTTATATGAGGAAAACAAAAGTTCATTCGTTATCCATTTTATTGGTTCTTTTTTTTATCAGTCTTTTTCCATTACCGGTTTGGGGTTATTCTTTTTTTTATTCACCCAATGATCTTACCCACTCAATTACAGAGGGTAGCAGTGACCTCAGAATAAGTATTGTTACCAACAATCTTATTGCCAATACGGGCGATACCATTACTTTTATTCTTACGGTAAACAACACCGGACCAGATAACGCCACCGGAACAACCGTTACAGCCATCATTCCCGATGGATATAGTTATGTGTCTCATACAGAAGAGGAAAATTATGACCCTTCTAATGGGATATGGAGCATTGGAGAGTTGGAAAATAATAGTTTTTCTTTTATTGAGATCAAGGTAGAAGTAAACCCGCAGGGAAACTATTCTTTTAATGCTTCAGTAACTTCTGAACAAACGGATCCGGTGCCTGAAGATAACACAGACAGTTTTCGTATTCAATTAAGTGATCTCAGAATCAACAAAAGCGTAAGCGATGAATTACCCGACCCCGGATCAAACATATTTTTTACAATAGAGATAAGCAACAACGGACCCGATGAAGCCACCAACGTGGTAGTTGAAGACCTTCTATCCGACGGTTATACATTTATATCTGCCAGTCCTTCTGCACAGTATAATCCACAAACTGGCCATTGGATACCCGGCAATTTGCCAGCTGAAACCACAAAAAGTCTGCAAATTGAGGTAACCGTTAAACCTGAAGGAAACTACCTTAATTCTGCCAGTGTAGTTGCCGATCAACATGATCCTTTCCCTGCTGACAATGAAGATTCGGTTTTGGTTGAACCCCAGTTTTTCATTCTGGCAGAAATGGAAAAAAAAGTCAATGATGAATTTCCACTTGCCAATGACACCATCACCTTTACCATCCAGGTGTCTAACACAGGAACCACCTCTTCAGAAGAGAGTTTGTTAACAGATCGGTTACCTGATGGATTTGTATATGTATCCAGTTCTACTTCTAACGATAATGACTATGACCCCCAAACCGGAGAGTGGAATGTAGGTGAATTGATTCCGGATGAGGCAAACGAGTTGATTATCAACGCTATTGCATTAAAAACAGGCGATCATAAGAATACCGCAATACTTACCGGCGATTTTCTTACTGAACCTCTGATATCCTCGGTAGAAGTTTTCCCCAAGTTTCATCCTGTTGCAAACCCCGATTCTGTTTCTGTCAACTGGAAAGGTTCTGCAGAAATTGATGTTCTGGCCAATGATGAACACCCACAACTGGACCCATCCACACTTGAAATCATCGAAACCTTACCCAGTGGAGCTTCATCTGTGGTAACCGACAACAATACCATTTTTATCAGTTATGAGAACACACCCGCTTTTACCGGTTCCGAATTTCTTATTTATCAGATATCTACCACAGAAGGGTTATCTGACACATCTAAGGTGCTAATTGATGTAAATATTGAAAAACCCAGGGTGCCCAATACCTTTTCACCCAACGATGATAATATAAATGATTATCTTGTCATCCCTGGTCTGGAACAATATCCGGGAAATCAACTCACAATATTTAACCGTTTGGGGGCAGAAGTTTTTAATATGATTGATTATGACAATTCGTGGGATGGTAAAAACAAAGATACTGGTTCAGAGCTACCTGTCGGAACTTATTACTATATTTTGAAACTAAATAATAATCTTCCGGCAGAAAAAGGATATATTTATCTGACACGTTAAAAAAAATTCTTAAGCAATATCATTTATGTTTACTCTTTTTGTTACAGAATTGTTTTAGAAATTATACAAACCCAGGAATAACCTGCCAACAGAATTGAAATGAAGGTACTAAATATGAGTAAATTAACCAGAAGAGAAGTTATAGGCTCCGCGCTTAATTATCATGATCATATAAAAGTGCTGAAAAAAAATAAGGAACAGGATTATCAAACTAAAAGCAAATGACCAAAAACAGATATAATCCAAGACAAAAGACATGTAAAATTCCGTACTGTGTTTTAATTATAATATTTACGGTATTAGGTGGATACCGTCCTACTGCATTGAAGGCACAAATTGATCCGGGATTCACGCAATTTATGTATAATCCGGTATTGATAAACCCCGCCTATGCAGGAAGCAAAGAAACTTTCAATGCGGCTTTTCTTTCCCGGCACCAATGGATCGGATTTGAAGGAGCACCGCAAACCCAAACATTTTCGGCACACATCCCTTTTGCGAAACAAAGATTTGGGGCAGGTTTATCGTATGTAAATGACCGGTTGGGCCCTCTTAACCATAACCGGTTTAGCATTGATTATGCTTTTCACATAAATGTTTCTCAGGCAAGTAAATTATCACTGGGAATTAAAGCAGGTTTCGAATCTTTATTTATTTCCGGAAACGAACTGAGTCCATTGAACAGTAATATATCAGACCCGGCGTACTATGAAGCAGATGAAAGAAGAAATTTGCTCAATTTCGGTACAGGTTTATTTTATTATTCGCGTAATGGCTATGTGGGGATATCAGTTCTTGACATACAAACCATTTTGTTAAATGAAGAAAACGAAACCAGTACAGATAAATGGAAAGATTCGCCCCAGACTTTTCTTACCGGTGGTTTTATATGGGATGCTGCTCCAGAGTGGAAGATAAAACCCTCTTTCCTTGCCAGGCATGCCCCCGGAATGCCATTGACTTTAGACGTCAACCTGAATATGATGTATAACGAAAAAATCGTTTCCGGGGTTTCCCACAGAATCAATGACTCCTTTGGGTTTATGCTACAGTTCAGAGCTTTTAACGGTTTATGGGTGGGTTATGCCTATGACCTGGGTATTTCAGAATTAAATCTTTACAACCAGGGTACACATGAGGTGATGATCGTTTTTGATTTCATGAGATCAGAAAAAACAGAAACCATCATTTCACCCAGATTTTTTTAAAAAAATAAATCTAAATTATTTATTCAATAAAATCGATGCAACAGATGCATGATTGAAAAAAGTTTTGTTACTTGAAAAACACAGATATATGAAAAAGTTTCTCATTTTCACTCTATTTCTGACTATTTTTCTTTTTCCGTCATTCCAGCAAAATAAATTCAAACAAGCGGATGATAGTTTTGCTAAACAACATTACACAAAGGCAATCACACAATACCAGGAACTCATCGGAAAAAACCCCGATAATACTTATCTTTTAACACAATTAGCCCATTCATTGCGACTTATAAACGATTATACTGGTGCCGAGATTTGGTATGAAAGAGCAATTAATTCAGGTCCGGTAGAAGATAGTGTTTACTTCTATTATGCACATACTTTGTTTTTCAACCAATTGTTTAACGATGGTATGGAACAAATGAAAAAGTATTATCAGATAAATCCACAAGACCAAAGAGCCAAACGACAAATTGAACAGGAAAGATTTTTAACAAGAATACTGACCCGCCCCAGGAATATCTTTGTTGATTATTTGGAAATCAACTCAAAAGAACACGACTTCGCCCCCTCTTACTGGGGTACAGAAAAGGTAATCTTTGCCTCTGCTCGTGAGACAGACAAGAATAGTAGCCTAAGAAACTCCCGCGATGGCACTCCCATGTTTAAACTCTATCAGGCTGATATCAATGGCAACAATCTTGAGAATATTCAATCATTATCTCCCATGATCAATACCACTGTGCACACCGGACCTGCTTGCGTTTCTGCTGACGGCAATTATTTGTATTTTACCCGGAATATCAGCGAAGAACCACTTGATGATGAAGAAGAAATTAACAAATTATCTATATTTTCTGCATTTTGGGACGGTGAGAATTGGACAGATATAGAACCAGTACCTATCAGCAATACAAACGATGCCTATTCGGTAGGACAACCTGCCCTGAGTCCTGATGGTAATTCGCTCTATTTTGTTTCTGATATGAGTGACGGATATGGCGAAACCGATATTTACCGGATTCAAAAAAGAAATGGATCATGGGGAAGACCAGAAAATCTTGGTCCTACTATTAATACACCCGGAAGGGAAATGTCTCCTTACATCCATAGTGATGGATATCTCTATTTTGCTTCCGACGGACATCCTACAGTGGGTGGTCTTGATCTTTTCTCTGCAAAACCATCGGGCAATAACTTTGAAACACCCCTTAACCTTGGCACTCCCATCAACAGTAGCAGCGATGATGTTTCCATTATTATCAAACCTGATGGTTATTCGGGTTTTTTGGCTTCAAACAGAAGAAATGGCAAATTTGATGATCTCTACTCCTTCTTTCTCACAAGAATAACTCCTTCTGACACAACCGCCATAAGAGGAATAGACCCGGAAGACACTACTTTTTGGAGAGACTTTGAACCATTTTTCGAGGAGATGGAGTTTAAGTAAGTAATAAGCACAATTTAAAAAAAATGATCGTTCAATTCATCATTCATCTACTACATGAGCACAAAAAACATATACAATAATTTTACATCAATAAATAATTGATCAACCGTTTTATGCTTTTCAGTCAAGCAAATACCAGAGAAAAACCATTAAAAAAATTCCTGATTTGGCTAATCAATTACATTCGCCCTTTCTGCCCATTGCTGCCACATGTCCGCCATTTCCTCCTTCTTTTCAGGGAGCTCAAAGGCAAGATCGTTCATCTCTACCGGATCATCATCAAGGTTGTACAATTCCCATTCATCTCCGGCAGAAACAAGTTTCCAGTCTCCATCTCTTACTGCTTTATGTCCCATATGCTCCCAATAAAGAGTGTTATGATGTTTGCTATTGTTATCGTTGAATACCGGCAACAAACTTTTACCTTCCAATGGAGTAAGCGCGTTTCCGTTGAGTGAGTCAGGATATAATCCATCTGCAAGTTCAATAAATGTAGGCATAAAATCGATAATATGCCCCACAGAAGCAGTATTGATCTGGTTGGGTTTTATCTTGTTTGGCCAATGGGCAATAAGTGGTGTTTTGATACCTCCTTCATGGGTCCACTTTTTGAATTTTCTGTATGGTGTGTTACCTGCATTAGCCCATTGAATCTGATAAGCAGCATAAGTATCGGGTCCACCGGGCATTACCTCCGGTACGGTACCTCCGTTTTCGAAGTATCCGTGACGCGTATCCTGTCCTTGTATGGTTTCAGCACAGGCACCATTATCAGACAGAAAAATGATCAACGTATTATCTAATTCTCCTTTTTCTTCCAGGGTTTCCAAGATCTTTCCTATACCTTGGTCCATGCTGTATACCTGAGCTGCATAAACAGCCATTTTTCGGGCTTCCCATTCTTTATGAAGTGCATTTTCCCAGGATACTACTTCTTCATCCCGTTCACTGATTTTATATCTTTCATCGATCACACCAATTTCCATCATCCTGTCGAATCTTTCTCCTCTCAAAACATCCCATCCATCGTGGTAGCGATCTTCAAACATTTTTATATGTTCCTCTTTGGCGTGCAATGGCCAGTGTGGTGCCACATGTGCTACATACAACAGAAATGGCTGATCCTCCTTTGCTTCATTGATGAATTTTACTGCATTTTCTGTAATGGCGTCGGTATAATAAAAGTCTTCTCCAGGTTCAATAAACTCATTGTCTCTCATCAAGCTCACAGGGGCAAAAAAGCTACCAGCGCCCGAAAGTGTTCCAAAGAATTTGTCGAAACCTCGCTGCAAGGGCCAGGTGGGTTTGTGCAGTGTGGGTTCCGGATCGTTATAGTTGTAGTGAGAAACGTGCCATTTACCACTCATAAAAGTCTGGTATCCATTCATTTTCAGTATTTCAGCAATGGTGGCAGACGATTCATTTAATCTACCCAGATAGCCCGGACGATCAGAGGGAGATACCATAGACCCTAATCCTGCCTGATGTGCATACAAACCCGTAAGCAATGAAGCGCGCGTCGGAACGCATCGTGCGCCGTTATAAAACTGAGTAAATCTCATGCCGTTTTCAGCTAAACGGTCAATACTGGGAGTGGGTATTTCACCCCCATAAGATCCTATATCACTATACCCCATATCATCTGCCAGAATCACAATGATATTTGGTTTTTCTTCTTCAACAGATACGGTATTACAACCAGGTATTGCGGCTACTACCATACCTATTCCCAAAGTGGTGAAAAGTAGTTGTTTTCCTGCTCCGGTGGGTATCATAAGTTGACGTTTAGGTTTAATGATGAATTTATTTGCTAAGATAGAGAAATAATATGGAATGAGATGAGTAGTATTTGAAATTTCTATATTGAGTATATGCATCTCTCAAAGAAACTAAGTACCCTTCAGAGTTTTAATAACTGGGCTTTTTACCCTTAAAAATTAAAAACACATTCAACCCTGTAAAGTAATAGTTTTATCATTTTTCGCAAGAAAAACCACACCAGCAAAGAACTGATATGCAGCAATATAGAAAAAATAAAATTGCAGGATGAGAATTGAATAACCAGAAATACAAAAGGCGGGCCCTGCACCCGCCTTTTGCCATTTAACCACCAAAACAAAACAACATTAACCAATAAAAACAACCAAATCAATGACTAAAATTTCAGCTTTGCAATATAATCATTTTTTGGTGTAATTCAAATATATTTTTTATATTGATTATGTTAACAAAGATAAACTCACAGACCAATTAAAACAAGCGTAATTATACTCAATTTGATAAGTAAAACACTTAACTTTACCCAATGTCATTTTTTTTGATTAACTGCTCTCATTAATAAATCTGCATTTTGCAAGACTTTATTTCTCAAATCACCCGGTAACTGTGGATTGTCATCCAGATATGTTTTTATTTTCTCTTCCACTACTTTTTGATGATAGTTTTTCAGGGTGGCAGCGATCCAATTTTGTGGAAAAAAGATATCACCCGTTTGTTGTATATCGGGCAACATCTGAAGGGATGAATCAATGTAATCCAAACCTTGCCGGGGATGCAAAGGATGATGTAAGAAGTAAAGAGCATCTGTAACATAGGGTTCAGGGTTTCTGTTTTCCGGATCTTTCAGAGAAGCAAAAAACGCATCTCTTACCTGATCATCGGGCGACAAGGCGGGCATAATGAATTCTAATCGTTTTTTCCTGTCCGGGTTTTCTATTGATTCAATTTCAGATAGCAGATTTTCTTTCATATCTCGCTTATGCATATAAATTTCGAGTGCCATTTGCCAGTATTGTCTTTCTGAGGGTTTAAATCCAGGGAAAGAGCCATCAGTTTCAAAAAATTCTGTCATGCGATCCACTGCTTTTTCACTTCTTACCACCTTAATCCAGAGATCAAAGTATAAAGTTTTATTCGAAAAAGAATCGCTGTTTAGTTTTTCCCATAAAACATTTTCCAGTTCACGTTGCCATTTATCTGCGGGTTTTGAAAAATGAAAGAAATGATCTTGCGCAATTTCGATCAGATAATTCTGGATCAATGGATTTTCCTCATCGCTGAGAGCCACAAGGAGAAACTGCTGATATTCAGAAAGTGGAATCTTTTCCCTCAGGAAATTCTCATATACATTCATGACAATTGCAGCCCGGTGAATATCATCTTCGAAGTTGATAAAATTTTGCATCAGATATAAAGCATCACTTTCCGGCAAATCGAACCACCCATAGCCTTTTCCCTGTCCGTTGCCAAGAATAGCATTGGGTTTTTGCTGAACATCATTCAAAAAGGTAAATTCCTGTTGCATCCATACTTCAAAAGAATTTACACTTTGTTGGTTAGTTGCCACACCTTTAATCAATTGTTTTGCCAATCGATCCTCCTGGTCGGGGTAGGATTGCCGGAAATAAAGTCCTTTTTTCTCCTGTTGCGTATTCCATTGATAAGATATATGAGGCATACCCTTTCCATATATCCACACATCACTCCATTCTTTTATATTTTCAGAGGAATGATCATCGAGGATGGTCACCAGATCATCCCAGGTTGCATTAGCATGCATAAAGGAGGTCAGATATTGTTTTACAGCTGCCTGAAAAGCGGGTGGTGTCATGATTTGCTCAAGTTGATCGAACACCACAGGAGCTTTGTTGTAAATGATGGGTCCATACAGAGTGCCTGCCCTGTTGAGGTTATCGAGGTTTTGTTTTACAGGATGATTGCCTTTGCTTCTATCGATGCTGTATGCTTTAGGAAAGTGGTACAGAAAAAACCTCAGGTTGTGATTTACAGAAGGAAAATGCATAGAAGTAATTTTATCAGCCATAAATCCTGCAAAAACTTCTTTCAACCACACATCATCAAACCATTTCATAGTTACCAGATTTCCAAACCACATATGTGCAGTTTCATGAGCGATAAGATTTGATTTTCTGAGTTGTGCATTCAAACCCGCGTCATCGTCCAGAAACAAGCGAGTATCGCGGTACCATATTGCCCCAGGATGTTCCATTCCGCTGTATTGAAATCCGGGCAAAATAGCAAGATCAAATTTGGGGTAAGGATATGAAATGCCAGTATAATCTTCTAACCACTGAAGTGCATGAAAATGATACTGAAAAACATCGGGTAAATTGTTTTTCACTTTTAGCGAATCTGTTTCGCGATGAAAAACGTTGATAGTCCGGTTGTTTCTCGTTTCAGATTGCACCTGGAAATTGCCGGCAGTAAATGCAAATAAATATGTACTGATGGGTTTGTTCATGGAGAAAGTAAGAGAACGAAGTCTGTTTTCATCCCTATCAGATACGACTGTGCCATTGCTCAGCGCTTTCCATTGCTGAGGAATACGAAGAGTAAGATCGAAAGTTGCCTTTAAATCCGGTTGGTCGAAGCAGGGGAAAACAGTAGATGCTTTATCGGGAACCAGCAGCGTATACATAAAATCCTCTGATCTGTTGAGCGCCTGGTCGGAAGCCGTAAAATCGATCTCAATAACATTATTCTGACGAGGCACCAGATGATCAGCATCGATATAAATGTGTCCGTTGTTCATATAATAATAAGAAGAATCACCATTAACCCGAAGTTGATGAACATATTCTTCACCGGGTTGAAAGTCTAGAATAACACCATGGCGGGCTTTTAAAGGTTTAAAATGCAATTGCAAATTTCCCTTTACGGGTACCGGTTTTTCATCAGGGATTTGAAAATCAAGGTTGTAATGTACATCATAGATCTGTTTGTACCGATATTCAGCCAGGTCAAATGAAACACCTTCCCTGAAAAATGTGCGGGTGGAATTTTTACAAGAAGAAAACATAGAGAAAAGGGAAAGAATAAAAATAATGAGATATAAACGACGATTCATGGGAAACATAATGATTTTGAAATAACAGATTTTTTCATGTGTTTGCTATTTGATGAATTGGGTTTTAGTTTTTCAACGAAAGTGTCCGGCAATCATATCTGTTTTGCAGTTATAGTTGTGTTGTGAAATTACAATCAATCGTATGTGTATGATATACATATAGCATTGTATTGGTTCGGTTCATATCACTAAATTAATGAAAAAATTCATTTTCAGGACTTGCAAAAAATGAAACGCTGAAATTTCTAATTGAGTAAAAAACGAATTGATAAATGAGCGTAACGCGGTATTTGAAGTTTTTCACAACAACAAATTAATAATTCAATTCACCTGATAAATAAAGCGCGGTAGACCCCACAGAAGGAGAAAAAACTTTGTTCCGGGCATAATCAATAACCGGTACTTTAAATTCAAAGGGGTAATAGTTTTGCATTAAAGCGTTTAATTCACCGGAAATTTTATCGCAGATAAATTTTTCACAAATACTAAGGTCGCCCCCAATAATGATTCTTTCAGGATCAAACAAACCAACGATTTTACTTATTTCCTTGGCAACCAAATGACTGAGTATTTGCAAGACATGATTACTTAAACCACAGTTTTTACGTGCATAAAAATAAAGATCAGATATCTGCACGTTTGTATAGTCTTCACCAGGATTGAGTAAGATACTTTTTTTGTCGATTTTTTCTAATTCGGAAAGAATGATTTGCCTCACGCCGGGCACACGTGAAAAAATTTCGCCTGCTACCCCATTAGACCCGGTATAAAGTTTTTCGTTAATGACGGCGCCCAAGCCAATACCACCAGCAATAGGATTGTACATCAGATAAACAAGATTGCTTTTCAGGAGATTATCATTGGAAAACCATTGTTCTCCCAAAGCACCGGCATTGGCATCATTAACCACCCCCACGGGCACTCCAAACTCATCCTGAATGAATGATTTCAGATCAAAATCCTCCATCCTCAATCCAAAGGAATAAATGATCTTATGATTAACCGGACTAACGATACCCGGAACCGCTATAGAGATAAAAAGCAGTTTGGAAACAGATGTCCCTGATTCATTGAGGATATCATGAATTGTTTTGATGATCCGGGAAATGGTTTTCTCCGTTCGTCCGGGTGAGAATTCCTTTTCTACCCTCAGCATCACTTCACCCGAAAGATCAACCAACACGCCCCGAATGGCATTGCGCATCACTTCAACGCCCAATATATTACCAAATCCTGGATTAACCCGCCAGAGAACCGGTCTTTTACCTCCTTTAAGTGTTGATGATCCATATCCACTTAATTCTATTAAACCTTTTTCCTTCAAATGCCTTAAAATATACACAAGACTACTTGGTTGCATATCTATCTGACGGGCAAGTTCGGCTCCTGACACTTCACCCTGCGAACGGATCAACGAAAATGCGATCTTATGACTACGCTCCTTTAAATCCAACATAAAAATACATTTTGAAATTTGTTTATTCATTGACTGAACAAATATAGTATTTTTTCAGCAGAACACAAACCATAAAAAAAACACCCATAAAAACATAAACAATTTCTTCCGTAATCAATATAATACATCGTTTACATTTCATCTGTATACCTCTATCTACACATTGAATCCTTGACAGTTAAATTTGCAAAAAGGAGGAAAACAAAAGACAATATACTGGTTAAAAAAAAAATGATTACGATTAAAAAAAAACAAATTTAAACTCTACCAATAAAAAGTAAACATTATTTGCCAGGTTTTTTTCACAACATCTTAGTTATCCTAAAAAAACATAGGTTTTAACCCTTCGAAGAAAGAAATACTTAAATTTATTAAAAATAACTTTGATATTACTTAAAGTTTTAATAAACTTGTAAATTGAAAATTTAAAGATAGATTAACATCGGTTTCGGGTCATCCATTAGGACTCAAAAAAAATATCAATGCCTGTTTGTTTTCAATAAAAACAAAACCAAGAAAGAAAAAATGAGAGCCATCTTTAACAGCAACTTTGATGAGATCACCAACGAAAGTCGTTTGATGCAACAAAAATTGCGCATCATACAGTTAATCTCACAAAAAGGACATGGAATAACTATACCGGACATATGCAAGGAACTGAAGATAAGTGCTCCTACCGGAATTAAACTGGTCAATGAGTTGCAGAAAGAAGGTTTTTTAGACACTACAGGCAAAAAAGAAACCCTAAATGGCAGGAAACCACAAATATATGGACTTAAAAATGTAAACTTTTATGCCCTTAGCGTAGAAATTCTTCTTAAAAGGATAACAGTAGGTATCATCGACTCAAAACTCAATGCAGTTTATTATCGTCAGAAAACTGATTTCCTGTTAGAAAACACTAAAAAATGCCTGGGCAAGATCGAATCTTTTATCATAGAATGTCTTCAAAACTCAGGTATCAATGAAGAATCGATTCTGGGTATGGGTGTAGGCATTACAGGTCGGGTAAAAAATAAAACAGGAGAATCTTTTACGTTTTTCCATTTTCTGGATCAGCCTTTGGCTGATTATTTTTCAAAAATTTTCGAGATACCTGTTTTCATCAACAACGATACCCGTTGTGTAGGATATGCGGAAAAAATTGCCGGAAAGGCACAAAAAGCAAACAACGCAATCATCATAAACCTAAGTCGCGGCCTGGGAACCAGCCTGATCATTGACAACAAAATAGTAAACGGAGGGATGGGATTTGCCGGCGAATTGGGGCATATGCAATTTGGCAACAAAGAAAAGATATGCCTTTGTGGTAAAAAAGGTTGCCTGGGTAATGATGTAGGTGGATATGCGCTCGAAGAGAATTTCATGGAAAAAATTGCCAATGGAGAAAAAAGCATGATTGACCTGGCAGATACCGATAAACCAGTACGTTACGATAATATCTTAAATGCTGCTCTTCAGGGAGATGATCTTTCGATTAAACTTGTTCAGGATATGGGTTATAAACTCGGGCACGCATTGGGCAACATCCTGAATCTGCTCAATCCGGAACTGATCATCATAGGTGGGAAATTTGCCCGTTTGAAAGAGTTGTTGCTCAATCCGGTAAAAACAGGAATGTCAGGATCGGCTTTATCCCATCCGCTGGAGTTTTGCCAGATTGAGTTTTCAGAACTGGGTGATCTGGGTGGGTTGAAAGGGGCAGGTGCGCTTGTTTTTGATCACTTCAAACTGATTAAAAACTAACGCTTTTAGTTTCATTACCGGCAAACACAGGAAAAAATATCTGAAAAAATCAAATTCACATTAATGATTCATCCATCAAAACATTAAAGCATATGAATATAAAAAGAATTTTAACAATCCTGTTTGTTGTGATAATCAGCTCCGGCAGTTTATGGTCGCAAAACATGCTAAAAGGAGTAGTTTACGATGAAAACGGTAACACTCTTCCTGGTGCTACCGTAGTTGTTTCTGGTACAACAAAGGGTGCCACAACAGATACAGAAGGCGAATTTTCGATAGAGATACCTGAAGGAGAGAATACCATTGAAGTATCTTTTATCGGATATTTGAGTGAAACTATCGACATAACAGGAAAGGATTTTGTGGAAATAACCCTGTTACCCTCCATCGAACAACTGCAGGAAATAGTTGTAACCGCTTTGGGTCTCGAGCGGGAGGCAAAATCGCTTGGTTATTCTGTACAACAAGTAGATAGCGAAGAATTCACCAACGCTAACCGAATTAGTCCTATTTCCGGTTTGGTAGGACAGGTAGCTGGTCTTCAGATTGGAGAAACAGGCAGTGGCCCCGGAGGTTCTTCTAAGATTTTGATCAGGGGTGCCAATTCACTAACCAAAGATAACCGCCCGCTTTTTGTCATAGATGGGATTCCTGTGGATAATTCCGGTGGATCCAGCGGAGATTTGTTTGGTGGTTTTGACTATGGAGATGCCATCAATAACATCAACCTGGATGACGTGGAGTCGGTATCAGTATTAAAAGGAGGAGCTGCGTCGGCATTATACGGAGCACGCGGGCAAAATGGTGTGATTATGATTACCACCAAAAGTGCTTCTGAAAAAGAGGGTATTGGATTATCATACCAAACCATGTTTTCGGTTCAGGACCCCCTCATAAAACCTGATTTCCAGACACATTATTCGCAAGGTGCATCAGGAGAATTCGGAAATCTGAATCCCCGGAACTGGGGTATAAAAATGAATGGTCAGCAAGTGACCAACTTCCTTAACCAGGAACAAACCCTTAATCCAACGACACAGCATCCTTATGATGGATTTTTCAGGCAGGGATTTAGCATGGATCATTCTGTTGTACTCGATAAAAGAGGAGAAACCAATGGTATCCTTTTTTCGGCTTCATGGAATAACAATGATGGAATCCTGCCGGGAAACAGCATAGACAAGAAATCATTTAACCTGCGATACGATTCAAAATTAAGCAACTACCTTACTTTTGATACACGTTTAAATTACATTCATCAACAGGCAAACAATCGCCCTAATCTGGCTGGTTCACCCGATAATCCCATTTACCTTTTCACCCATATGCCTGCTTCAGTGCATCTGGATCAACTGGAAAACTACCAAACCATCAATCGAATGGCAGTGGTTTGGAATTCTTTATACAATGTAAATGAAAATGGTGCTATCTCCCTTGATGGTGACCCTGTTTTTGCTTCTTCGCCCCTGCTGAATAATCCCTACTGGGCAACCAACCTGAATACCAATCAGGACAGTCGCAACAGAATCCTGGGTTTTGCCCGTATGGATTTTGATTTTTCAGAATTATTCGGTTTCGCTTCAGATTTTAATCTTACTGTAAAAGCAGGGATAGATCAGTTTAATGATGAACGGGAAAGGATTACAGCCCAAAACACCTATTACAAAGCAAATGGTTTGGCAACTGGGTCGTTTACACGTCTGGAAAGAACAGAACTCAATTATGACTTTTTGTTTTCTTACGAAAATCAATGGGGTGATTTTACATTACAGGCTTCTGCTGGTGGAAATATCATGCGTCAGCGCAACCGCAGCATAGGGACATCATCCGAAAGCGGACTGATCAATGAATTCGGGCCTTACGTAATTCAGAATTATTCTAATCCTATTGCGTCCAATGGAATTTCTGATTTAGCCATCCATTCCATATATGCTCTGGCCAGCATGGATTACCAGAGAACGATTTTTCTCGATCTGACTTTCAGAAATGACTGGACCAGTGTGTTGGCACCAGAGAACTGGTCTTACCAATATCCTTCCGTGAGTGCCAGCTGGTTGCTTGAAGAAACTTTCAATCTCCCCGCATATTTCGATATGTTCAAAATCAGAGCATCTTATGCCGGAACAGGCAGTGGGGGTTCAACAGTGGGGCAGCGCTATTTTCAGTTTGGAACCAATCCCAGTCAATACCTTGGACTTCCTTTCGGCTTTTTTAATTCCACCAGACCTGAACCCCTTCTCAGAAGCGAATATACAGTGAGCCAGGAAGCAGGTATTCAATTAATTATGTTTGGAAACCGCCTCAATGCTGATCTTGCTTTTTACCAAACTGGTACCCGCGACCAGATATTCGATAATCCCCTCCCACCTTCTTCCGGGTTCAACAGCGGATTGATCAATTCGGGTTTTGTTAAAAACAGCGGAGTAGAACTGGTATTCAATTACAAGGTTATTGAAACTTCGGACTTTTCCTGGACTTCAGGATTCAATGTAACCCACCAATGGAGTAAAGTGGAGGAACTCAATGAAGAGATCGATTTTATTCAACAGGGAGGTGTTGACGGAATATCCATCCGGGCGGTTCTTGATGATGAAGCAGGAGTGATTTATGGCACTGCATTCGATCGTGATGACAATGGCAATCTTATCCTGGATGAACAAAATCTGCCACGGATAAGACTGGATGAAAGCGGCGCTCAGGCAATTGAAGTTATTGGGCACGCTATGCCAGATTATCTTTGGGGTTTCAATTCACGATTCCAATATCAAAACATATTTTTAAATTTCCAGATCGATGCAAAAACAGGGCATGATATTTTTTCGGTATCTAACAGCAATGGCGCTGAGTTTGGAACCTTAGCATTTACAACAGAAGGACGTGACGAATGGTATGAAGCACTTGAAACTTCGGAGGTTACAGGTGTGCCACCAGCCAACGGACTCATGGTGCAAGGCGTAAAAGATGGTGTGGAAGGTGAATACCCCGTTGATCCGCAAAGATACTGGGATCGGTTAACCCGGATCAACGAAGCATTTGTCTATGATGCATCTTATATTCGGTTCAGACAAATGGCAATCGGATATCGTTTCACTGGCTCGGCACTGGCCAATACACCTTTCAGAGATATATCCCTATCAGTTTTTGCCAATAATCTTTTTTATATCATGAAAAATACCGAAAACATCTCACCGGAATCTGCTTTTGGTACAGGAAATAATGTTGGTTATGAACTTTATGCCTATCCAGAGCTCAGGAGTGTGGGTCTGAATTTAAATGTATCATTGTAAAACATAAAAATATATCGTTATGCGAAGTAATATCAAACACATAGCACTTTTACTGGTTGTATTACTGGTTTCTTGCACAGAAGATTTTGAGGAGTTAGATCGACCCAAAACCACCAGCAACGCCATTGCTCCCGATCCATTGTTTACCCGGGCGCTTGTCAGCGGCTCAGGATTGAGTGTGGCAGTATGGCAATGGCAGCATCAGATCGCTGGTTCAGTTTATGCACAGCATTTTGCTAATATTCAAACCGGACCAAATTTTACCTCCGATAACTATGAACCAAGACCTTGGGATCTGGTATGGGAATGGTACTATTCACGTTCTAGTTTTGCTCCTATGCACTATACTTACCGCGTAATTGAACTGGCTCGTGAAATCGAAAATCCCATCAAAGAATCTATTGCTCGTATCTGGAATGTGTATCTTGTTCAGCAGTTGACTGATATGTATGGAGATATACCGGTTACAGAAGCATTTACGGATGTAAAACCTGCTTTTGATGCACAAAGCGATATCTACATGTACATGCTGGAAGAGCTGGAAAATTCTATAGAAAAAATCAAAGAAGTTCGTACCATTGGTTATGAGAATTATGGCGATGCTGATGTAATTTACCAGGGAAATCTTGATAACTGGATCGCTTTTGCCAATTCGATGATCTTAAGAATAGGACTGAGAGCGTCCAATACTGCTGCATTTGATCAACCTCTTCAAGGATATGAACACAGTATTAAAGATTATATTGAAAATATAGATCCTTCTGAGACGATTGGTTCACATCAACAAACTGTGCAGATTATACCTGATGCCGAAGGTCCTACTTATCATGTAAATAACCCCCTTTCATTTGTTCAGGGATGGCAGGAAATAAGACTTAGCAAAACATTGGTGGATATTTTGGAAGGATTTGATGATCCACGCCTGATGGTATTCGGAAATGAAAATGAAAATGGTGAATATGTTGGACTGGAAAACGGGCAGGATCATTCTGACCTGAGTGCAGAATACTCTACATTTTATCAACCCGAATTTTCAAATATTGGCGATTTCTTTGCAGAGGATGCAACACCCCACTACGTATTTACCTATGCCGAATCGTGTTTTTTGAAAGCGGAAGCAGCACAAATGGGTTTGATCGCAGGAAGTGCTCAAGAATATTACGAAGAAGGAATCACCGCTTCGATGGTACAATTAGGCATTACAGACCCACAACTCCTTGAGGATTATCTTACAGGGGATGCTGCTTTCAACGCTGCCGATGCGCTTGAACAAATTTACACCCAACGCTGGATTGCTCTTTTCCCTAACGGTCATGAAGCATGGTCGCTGGTCAGGCGCACGGGTGTGCCCGAAATGATGCAGCCTGTTTCCACCTTTCCTGGAAACGATGAAATGCCCAGGCGCAAAATGTATCCCGAATCAGAAAAACAATTTAATGAAGAAAACTATCAGATTGCCGTTAATCGAATGGGCGGCGACAGTCAATATACCCGCATCTGGTGGGATGGTGGCAATTAAATCATGAATTTTTCAAAACAAAGAATTAGAATCCCGTCGCTTTTTACATCAAAAACAATCAAAACAAACGGGATCAAAATCAATATTTTTAATAACCCCCAAAAACAACAACTATGAGAAAACATCATTTGTTAAAAATCAAAGGACTGGCTTTATTAATGGCCCTCGCAATTGGATTTACCTCTTGCGAAAACGATGACGATCCGGAACCCGCTGAAGCACTCATAACGTCTTTCAGTATTATTAATGCCGGAGCCAATGGCGATGAAACCATTGAAGGAAGCATCAACGACATGGAAATAGTAGTAGCGGTTCCTTTTGAGACTGATCTCACTGCACTTATACCCGAAATATCCGTTTCTGAGGGAGCCACAGTAGTACCTGAATCAGGTACAGAACTCGATTTTACTGAACCCCGTAATTTTGTGGTTACCAATGAGGATGTTAGCAACACTTATTCTGTTACAGTAGAAAGAGCTGAACCTACTTCGGGTGTTATCAATTCCATCACCCTTAAAAGTGCTTCATCAGATGAGGTCTACGAAACAGATATAGACCAGTCAACTTTCACCATCACAATTACTTACAACGAACTGCAAAACTCCAGAGCAGTAATCGACGAAATCGAACTCTTGCCCGAGGGAACAACTTATACAACCTCAAGTGGTACAGACACCCTTGATCTGAGTGCCAGTGAAACGATTACGCTTTCGTATGCCGGAGAGGAAACAACCTACACTTTCGATTCCAATGTAACGGAAGCCGGATTCAACCCCGAAAACACCACCACGCTTATAGATAAAACCGGTGCATCGGGAACAGTTCCCTCCATCATCAATAATGAAAACAACAGGGGTGCTCATTTCGATGGAGAACTTGTATATATAGCTTCGCGTCAGGACGGAAATCATTTATATTATTTTGATGTGGACGATCCTAATGCTGAACCTGCAGGAAGTTTAACCATCAATGAAACCATTTCAGGAGGTACCTGGTTGATTTCTGACATAAGAGTCAAGGGAGATTACATTTATGTCTCAAATATGGCAAGTGAAGCAGACCAGGAGTTCAAAGTTTACAGATATAACGGAAAAGATGATGAAGATCCTGAGGTGGTGCTTTCTTATACCATACCCGGTGATGATATACGCCTGGGTGATGCACTTTCTATTGTAGGTACACCACCTGAAAATGGATATATTTTTGCTTCTAACTTTGCTTTTCCAGATAATGCCAGCGAGTTTTATGTCTGGAATTTTGACGATGGAGAAGCAGGCGAAGCAACAGTAATGCCCATCGATCCCATTGAGGGATTGCGAATCGGGCAATACGGGCGTGTTACAGAAATTCCCGATGAGCCAGACAGACTGTTGGTAACGGGAGCAGAAATGGGTATTGGTGTAATGGATTTTGATGGAAACATATTGGCTGAAACCTATGAACCTCTTGTACAGTCAAGAAGCTTTGATCCAACAATATTTAATTACAATGGAGGCACCTATCTTTCCTATACAGTTAATCGAGAGTGGGAAAGCAATGCCTTTTATGAGGTGATCAACATCACAGAAGGTGAAACCATGGAAGAGGCCATTCTTGCCCTTACCCCTGAAAATATAGAATCTAAAAGAGTATATAATTTTGAAATTGGTGGAAACCCGGATGCCCTTTTTGTAGGTGCCACCAATGGTGTAGGGTTTAGTGAAGATGACAAACCCCGTATCATGGCTTTCTCTTTACAGAATGGATTCATTGTTCAGGAATTTTCTAATTAAGGTCTTGTTTGATCAGAGGGGATCCACATGCCCCTCTGATCTTTTTATTTTCACAAAAACTTTTTGCTTATGAAACCTCTCTTCTGGTCTTTTCTGGGTTTGATTACCTTATTTTTTATCCTTTCCTGCGAAAAAGAGAACAGTTCAGACCCCGGTAATGGTGATCCGGCTGATACAACCACTACCGATTCATTAAAGATACATTCTTTTGTTTTTCACGAAACAGACCCTCCTGTGGAAGCGGAGATCGATCATGATAACAAGGAAATAACTGCGTCAATCCAACCTTCTTATAACCTTAAAAATATTGCTGTAACGGTTGATTTTACAGAAGGTGCAACACTCACACCTCCCTCGGGGTTTGCTTACGATTTTTCTAAACCTCTCAATTTCACCCTGAAAAAAGATCAGGAAAGTGTGGTTTACACTGCCCATATCAGCTATGCTGAAAACGATCAGAACGAACTATTTTCTGTAAAATTCCCCGATCTTTTTCTGGAACCTGAAATCAGTGGTCAGGATATACATATGCAAGTTCCCTACGGAACTGACCTTACAGAAGTACTCATTGAATTAAATATTTCGCCCGAAGCAACCTCAGAACCTGCTTCAGGAAGCTATGTAGACATTAGCCAACCCTTTGATATTAAGGTGATAGCGGAAAATGGAGACGAAAATGTATACACACTCCATACCGAAATTGCAGAGCAGGAAACAGGAGTGCGTGCATTTTGGATACCCGATCCTTCACATTCACCCTTTCTGAAAACCTATGAGGATATGCAGGAAGGTGTTGCCCTGGCAAAAGAACTCAATTTCAATACACTGTATGTAGTTGCATGGGCAAAAACCCGCACCCTTTACCCCAGCCAGGTGCTGGCAGACCATTCAACATACAGCACAGACCGCGAAGGAATGTTTACCCCTGATTATCCTGGCGATCCGCTCGAAGACCTGATAGAAATTGCACATGCAGAAGGTTTAAAAGTGATTTTATGGTATGAATATGGTTTTATGGCAAGATGGGGCGCAGCTCCTACTCCCGGTAATGACAGAATACTAGCAGTGAATCCTGATTGGGTAGGTATCAATAACCAGGGAGAACCTTCCAACTATAACGAAACAGATTTCTACTACAATGCATATAACCCAGATGTTCAGCAATTTATGCTCGACCTGATTATGGAGGCCGTAAATAATTATAATATTGACGGCGTACAGGGCGATGACAGACTACCTGCCATGCCCCGAAACTCCGGATATGATGAATATACTGTAAACAAGTATAAAGCAGAACACGATGGAGAAGAACCTCCCTCAAATTATAATGCCACAGAATGGGTAAACTGGCGTGCAGACATACTCAATAGTTTTGGAGAAGAATTATTCAATACGGTGAAAGCGGTTAAACCTGAGGTTTTGGTTACCAACTCACCCAACCCGTATCCATGGGCTTTTCAGAATCTGATGCAGGAGTGGCCCGAATGGCTGGATGCCGGTGTTGTGGAAATTCTTTCTGTACAATGCTATCGATACAATATTTCTGCATACCGCGCTACCATCAACGAGGTAAAATCATACTTTACCAGTCATGGCGATGCCAATCTTGAAAGACTTTCACCCGGAATCATCCTTTACGGATCAGCAGGGTTGACTGACCCCGATTTAATTGTAGAAAAGATGAGATACAACAGAAGCATTGGCATTACAGGTGAATCTTTCTTTTATGATGTACCATTGAAAGACGAAAGAATCAAACGGGTTATGAAGGCAATGTATCCTGGACCGGCAATATTTCCCGAGTTTTAAACCGTATTACCCATCCATGACCCACAGAGCAATTAGCATTGATGCCTTGAGAGGTATAGCAATCATAGGAATGGTTTTCTCGGGAACTATTTCCCGAGATGCTCAATTGCCTGCCTGGTTATTTCATGCACAAATTGCGCCTCCGGATTTTGTTTTTGATCCGGAAATACCCGGCATTACATGGGTTGATCTGGTTTTCCCCTTTTTCCTTTTTGCGATGGGCATGGCATTTCCTTTTGCTATGAACAAGCAGCTCGAAAAAAGGGTAAAAGAAAAAAAACTTATCCGTAAAATTGTGCTACGATCGCTAAAATTATTTGTTTTTGCCATTATGCTGGCGCATTTGTCACCCTTTCAATATCCAGAAGAGATGGGATGGGTAAGATACATGATGGGCATACTGGCATTTACAGGATTTTGGATGGCCTTCTCCAGATTTCCCCTGTGGAAAGCCTATGAAACCAAAATAAATATAGCAGGGTATATTTTTTTGTTTCTTTTGATCTTCGTCCGGGTTGAAATCTGGGATTTACCATTTTCTGTTCATAAAAACGATATCATCATACTGGTATTGGCAAATATGGCACTTTTTGGTGCCATTACATGGGTGTTCACCCGTCAAAACTTATACCAGCGTCTGGGCATACTAACCCTTTATTTTGCATTGCATATTACTCATTCAGAAACAGATTCATGGAATCAGATGATATGGAATTTCAATTTTTTACAGTTCCTGGGGGAACATCTGCCCCTGTTCAGCAATGCTTTGCAACAAACAGGCACAGATATAAGCAAAACCATTTTCTACCATCCCGGGTATTTAAAGTATCTGATGATCGTAATTCCGGGAACTATTGCAGGCGATCTGCTGCACAAGGGTATGCGGGAAAAAATATCCTTCGACCGGCAACCCGGACAAAAAGTTTTTCCTGTTATAGCAGCAATCCTTTTCCTGAATATTGCCCTGAACCTGTGGGGATTGCTCAGCAGAAATATTGATTTTGTATGGATTATGAATATTCTCTCGGTTTCCGTCCTTTTATGGTTAGCGGGAAAAGGAAAATTTCGTCATTTGCAGAACTACAGAAAGATATTGAATTGGAGTATTTTCTGGTTGCTGCTTGGATTGATCTTTGAAACCTGGGAAGGAGGTATCAAAAAAGATCCCTCCACAATCAGTTATTTCTTTATGACTTCGGGTATGGCCGGATTTGCAATGCTTTTTTTCAGCATAATTCAACCTGTATTAATACCGGGTCGTTTTTTGGGCTTCATAAGCCAAACAGGTATGAATCCTATGGTTGGATATGTATCTGCGACATTTTTCGTGATGCCGGTACTGTTTTTTTCCCATCTATTACCCTGGATAGATCAATGGTATCTTTCCTGGTCATGGGCTGGATTGCTGAGAGGAATCCTACTTGCAACCCTCACAATATTGGTAACCGTTTTCAGTGTTTACCAGAAATTTTACTGGAAAACCTGATCATTTTTTTAATCACTACAAGAGCATTATCTGCAAAAAAAATTCAAATAAAACAATAAACATATGAACCGGGTATTTTTCCTTACATTTCTCCTTTTTTTGCTTAGTTGCCAAATGCCGCAGGAGCAAACACAAGAAAACAAAACAAACAGGTATGTTGAAGGCTACAATGAACCCTTACGAGGGGTTTGGCTAACCAACGTTGCCAGTGATGCGATGTATTCAAAAGAAAATATTGAGAAGGCAGTTGCTTATTGTCATGAATTGGGTATCAATACCATTTTTGTGGTTACCTGGAACAAGGCCATGACCATGTACCGGTCAGATATCATGAAAGATTTGACAGGTATTGAGATAGACCCCGCCTTGGATGCTGAAAATACCGGCCGCGATGCATTGCAGGAAGTAATTGACGAAGCTAAAAAATACAATATGAAAGTAATCGCCTGGTTTGAATTTGGGTTTTCCTCCTCCTACCAGGAAAACGGTGGCATTTTACTGGAAAAAAAACCACACTGGGCATCACTTAATGCACAGGGAGAACTAACCACCAAAAATGGTTTTGAATGGATGAATGCGCTAAACCAGGAAGTACAGGATTTTATTCTTTCCCTAATCCTGGAAGTGGTAAACAACTATGATGTTGATGGCATACAGGGCGATGACCGTTTACCTGCTATGCCTTCAGAAGGAGGATACAATCCTGAAATAATAGAAAAATACCAACAAGACAATTTTGGGGAAGTACCTCCGGATTATTTCAAAGATTACAACTGGATACAATGGAGATCCGAAATTTTGAATGACTTTATGAAACGGATTTATTCAGAAGTAAAAACTGCCGATCCGGAATGTTTGGTCTCTATGTCGCCCAGTATTTTCCCATGGTCGAAAGAAGAATATCTGCAGGATTGGCCTACCTGGGTAAACTTCGGATATACAGATATGATCATCCCCCAGGTATACAGAAGAGATTCAATGTCATACACCGGCACACTGGAAGCACAACTCCAATACGTATTACCGGAAAAATTATATCAGTTTTCTCCCGGAATACTTATCAGAGCTGGCGATGAGCAACCTTCTGAAGAATTACTCGAATACAAAATACGAGAAAACCGGCGGCTGGGACTGGAGGGTGAAGTATACTTTTTTTATGAAGGACTGCCAAAATATGAGGATATCCTGAAAGATCATTACATCAATAAATAATCATTACCGGAGAATATACAGATATATGATATCTCATCGGGTAAAAATAATTATAGCAAAATGAATATCAACACAATGGTTCATTTTTATAACGTACAGCACGAAAGTTCTGCATTATCAGAAGAAGAAAAAAACAGAACTACTCAAAAAGGAATATAAAAAGATATGGAAACACTACAAGGGATAGCATTACTCGTAATTTTTGTGGTCATTACCCTGCTGATGTCCAAAAGAATATGGCCTGCCCTGTTGGCAATGCCAATTTTGGCTATACTAATTGCTCTCATTGCAGGCATCAAACCGCAGGATATCTTTCAGTACATAATTGGTGAAGGATCTTTGCGACTCACCGAACCCATCGTCATATCAATGTTTGGAGGGGTATTGAGTATATTGATGCAAAAAACAGGAATTGCTGAAGGTTTTATAAAAAAGGGAGCAGAACTCTCGGGCGACAATCCATTGGTAATTGCTTTTGTGATGTTTTTGTTTATCATTCTGCTTTTTACCACGCTGGGAGGCTTGGGCGCCATGATCATGGTGGGTGCCATTGTATTGCCTATCCTCACTTCGGTGGGCATCGGACGGCTTACAGCGGCGGTTGTCATGCTCATGGGAGTAAACATAGGAGGTATGTTTAATGTGGGAAACTGGTCTTTGTATATGAATTCTCTTAACCTCTCTCAGCAGGAGGTAGTACAATTCATTCTGATTATTTTTAGCATTGTATTTACAGGATCACTAATCTATATCATCATTCAATTGTATCACGATGGATTCAACCTGTCAACCGGAAACATTGTTAAAAGCTTAGGGATGATTATATTAGGAGCCGGAATCATTTTTGGTTTTATATACCTGTCAGACAACCTTGAATTTTCAGAACAAACACAAAGTGTATTCGAACTTGTGGCTGATATTTTTTATTACACATCCCTTAGCGCCATGTTTGCCCTATTTATTCATGCCGGAATAAGAGCTTTTATCCATCGCAACAGAAGTGAGAACCCACTGCACTGGACTGCTGTTTTCACCCCTATCATCCCTCTGATACTGATCCTTTTTTTCCAGGTCAACTTTCTTTCTGCCTTCATTCTGGGTATAGTTTATGCTTATATGATTACTTACAGGCGAGACAATATCAGCACACTAATAAAATCATTGATTGAAGGTTCTGCGGTTGTACTGCCAGCGGTTATTCTTATGTTTGGTATTGGATGGTTGTTGGTATCCGTGATAGGTCCTGACAACATGGATCAGGATTACCTGATGGAAAACTATGGTACAACCATTTGGCCGGTAAGAGAACTGATGGTACCCTTTGTGGAGCAGATCATCCCGAACAGTGGATGGATGTATGTAATCACCTTTGTTATTCTTGCTCCTCTGGCCCTTTACCGTGGGCCACTCAATGTATGGGGAATGGGATTTGGTATTGCCTCTATTATGATGGCAGCAGGAATGCCTTCAGGGGCTATACTTGGCATCTTATGGTCGGTTGGCCAGTTGCAGGGAATATCCGATCCCACCAATCTGCAAAATGTATGGATCGCCAATGAAATGAAAATAGACGTACAGAAGATCTTATACAACACATTGCCATATTCCTGGATTTTTGCTTTTCTGGGATTGATAGCAGCAGCAATCATGTATTTTTAATTTTTGGTAAAAATGAGAAAGATCAAAGTAGGAATAGATGTAGGAGGTACTTTTACCCATGCCGTAGCAGTAAATGTGGAAGATTTTTCCATTGTGGGAAAATCATGTGTACCTACAACTCATAACTCGAAAAAGGGTGTTGCCGAAGGTGTTGTAAATTCCATGATGAGCCTTTTAAAAGAATCTGATATCCATCCCGAGGAGATCATCCTGCTTGCCCATTCCACAACTCAGGCAACCAATGCATTGCTCGAGGGAGATGTATCGCCAGTAGGTATTATTTCATTAGGAAAAGGTTTGGAGGGAAAAATCGCTAGTAAACAAGCATTCTTAAATGACATCTACCTTGCCCCCGGCAAGCTGCTCCCTGTTTTTTTCCGTTATCTGAATACTTCCGTGGAAATTACCAGGGAAAGAATCCGTGAAGCCATAGATGATATGCACAAAGAGGGTGCCGAGGTATTTGTTGCCACACAAACTTTTGGACCAGATGACAGTACTTATGAGCAAATGGCAGTGGAAGTAGCAGAAGAGATGGGATACAGAGGAACAGCAGCTTGCGATCTATCCCAGCTTTATGGTATTAAGGTACGGACGCGCACGGCCATCGTCAATGCCTGTATGATGCCAAAGATGATAGAAACGGCCAACCTTACCGAACAGGCCGTTCGCGAAAGTGGTATCAAAGCACCCCTTATGGTTATGCGCTCTGATGGAGGTATCATGGATATTAAAGAGATGCGAAAACGACCGATCCTTACCATGCTTTCAGGCCCTGCCGCCGGCGTGGCAGCAGCATTAATGTATGCCCGTATCTCTGATGGCATCTTTGTGGAGGTAGGGGGAACATCAACCGACATATCGGTGATCAAAAATGGGATGCCCCAGGTAAAAACCGCCCAAATCGGCAACAACCGCCTGAGTGTAAAAACCATAGACGTGCGAACCATAGGTGTAGCAGGCGGATCGGTACCCCGCATAGAAAAAAATAAAGTGGTAGATGTTGGCCCACGTAGTGCACATATTGCCAACCTTTCTTACGCTGCTTTTAGTTCAAACGAAGATTTTTCAAATATCCAAATAGAGAAAATCCAACCCCGAAAAGGTGACCCCGCTGATTACCTGAAAATCAAAAGATATGACGGAGATTTCACCATCACACCCACGGCTGCCAGCTATTACCTGGATATGGTTAAAGAAACCGGTCATGGCGATGCCAACAGAAAAGCGGTGAAAAATGCTATGGTAGCGGTAGCCGATAAACTCAACTTATCGCCGGATGAATTGGCAAACTCTATCCTGGCCAACACTTCCCAAAAAGTAGAAAAAGTGATCAAGTCGCTCATCAGGGAATATAAGATGGATAAAGATCTTCTTGTTCTCTATGGCGGGGGCGGTGGTGCCAGTGCTATTGTACCCCATGCCTCCCGGTATATGAAACTCGAACATAAGATCGCTCCCGATGCCGAGGTTATTTCCGCCATTGGTGCTGCTATGGGTATGATCCGCGATACGGTTGAGAAAAGCATCTTTAACCCTTCAGAAAATGATATTATAAAAATAAGACAACAAGCCAGCGAATCTGTCATTTCTATGGGAGCAAAACCTGAAACCGTTGAAGTACAGGTAGAAATAGATAATGCCAACAAAAAAGTAATTGCGATCGCCACCGGATCAAGCGATTTGGCAGCCCGCGAAATCGCAGGAGAACTCAATGAGAAAGATTTGAAAAAAATTGCCCAAAAAGCACTTAAATTAACCAATGGCAGTATCGAAATATTGGGAAAAACTAATCTGCTTACCGTAATGGGTTACAAAAAAATCATCAATCACTTCTTGGGATTGATGAAAGAAACCCGTCAACCCCTGGTTGTAATCGCTAAAGATGGTACTATCAAAAGGAAATTCAGCAATGCAAATTTTGTAAAATGTACAGTAAATAATGTAAAAGCAAATATTACTGAATTGATTGAAGAGCTAAGATCGTATGGTGATGGTGGTGAATTGATGCCAGATATTTTTGTGGTGGTTTCCGGGAAAATTGTTGATATGTCGGGATTGCTGGAAGTATCGCAAATATTATCATTGGTAGAATTCGACCTCAAGGATCTGGATCAGGAAGAGAATGCCATGGTGATTGCAGTGAGAAAAAGATAGCATAAAAATAACATTCAAACAAGCAAACCACCCTTTAAGTATATTTAGGGTGATAAAAATAAAAAAATGCAGCATAAAAATATATTTCATGGATAGAAAAAAATATGATACCCTTATATGGGGACCTTCCCTCGAAGGGATCAAAAAAGCGATAATGCTCAAAAAAGCAGGTAAACATGTTCTTCTGACTGGTAAGTTTGGTTTTCCCGGTGGAAAATCTTCAGAATCTCTGGCGTCACTCTTCAATCGTTCGTTTTTTGAAGATGGTGGCTATATGGAAGAGTTTCTAAATATTTGCCGTCAATTGAAATATGGTGTTTTATTCGAAAACCGGCAATGGATTTTGTTGCATCCCGAAGCTGTAAAAAGAGCTGGATGGCAATTGCTCAACCAGGAACAGGTTGAAGTTCTTTTCCATGTAATGCCCCTGAACATAATTAGTGAACCAGCAGATTATACGCTGGAAGTGTTTGGCAGAGAGGGAAAAATAGAATTGCATGCAAAAGAGATCATTGACATGTCTGATGATCGGTTTCTGGACATATTACAAAACAAACAAAGAGAAAACAAAACCCTGATCATCAACGGATTCTTCTCTGGCACCCTGCCACCAGACTTTCCTGGATTTCACATAAAACGACGGTTTGATACACCTATCGGACAATACTTTTCGGTAGCGGTGAAAAATGTATCGCCACAGGATATTGAAAACACTTTCAATCGCGAACTCGATCGGTTATCAAAGGAATCCTGGAAAAAACACGGCGTGCGGATTCTTATGGTTCCGGTTTATCCTGAGATAGTGGATGAGTAGTAAAGAAAGATGTCAACCATAAATAACCAAAAGCAATCTTACGAAACTGACTATTAGCAAAATCAGGGAAATCAAAAACAAAGATCAAAAGGTTTTACAAATCTTAAAAAGTGACTAAAAATAAACAACCTATGCATTCTATTTTTGAATCATTGAAGAACGGATTAATTGTTTCATGCCAGGCAGAGGGAGATTCTCCGTTCAACAATCCGGCAGATATAGCCAAGTTTGCCCTTACCGCGAAAATGGGAGGCGCTCAGGGCATACGTACCGAAGGTTTGGATAAAACACGTGCTGTTTTGGCAGCAGTGGATTTGCCTGTAATTGGGTTGATCAAATCTTTTTTTGAAGACGGTTATGTGCTCATCACCGGAAGCGAGAAAGATTTTACATCTCTGGCAGATGCGGGTTGTCATATCATTGCGGTGGATGGCACTTTCAGGAAACGTGAACAGAAAACCGGACCTGATTTCATCAGGTACATCAAACAAAAATATGATGTTTTGGTGATGGCAGATATAGCCACCCGCTCAGAAGCACAAGCATGTTATGAAGCGGGAGCAGATTGTATTTCTACTACGCTAAGCGGATACACACCCGAAACCACCAGCAAAACTTCAACAGAACCTGATCTGATACTCTTATCGGAACTGGTATCTGCATTTAATAATAAAATTCCTGTTTTTGCTGAAGGAAAATTCAACACACCAGAACTGGCAGCAAAAGCAATTGAAATGGGCGCATGGGCAGTTGTTACAGGCACAGCCATCACACGTCCTCAAATAATAACAAAATGGTTTTATGATGCAATTAAAAAACACATATGATGTAATCGTGGCAGGTGCAGGTATCGCGGGCATATCTGCTGCAGTAAAAGCCGGTAGTACCGGTAGCTCAGTGCTATTGATCGAACACTATCCTTTTTTGGGTGGTATGTCATCAGCCGGTATGGTATCTCCCTTTATGAAATCTATGACAGGAGATAAGAACCTTGTCAATGGTATTTATAAAGACCTTGAAAAAGGGATGCGACAAATGGGAGGCATGATAGATAACGGTTTCTATTCATGGGCCTTTCGCTCCATTGCCAATTACCTGCTTGCAGAAAGCAATGTTGATATTGCCTACAATACCGATCTGATAGATGTTGAAGTAGAAGAACAAAGGATTAAAAGTTTGGTGGTTGCCACCCCTCATGGCATATCAAAACTTTATGGTAAACAGTTTATTGATACCACCGGTGATGCCCAAATGGTTGTTTTGGGCAACTTTCCATGGTTAAAAGGAGATGAAAAAACGGGGAAACTACAAGCCCTTACCCTGTTTTTCAGGATGGGTGGTATTGATGTGGAGAAAACTGCCGAATATACAAAACAACACAAAGAGGATTTTTTACCCTGGATGGACTTTCAATATGATTTTTCGAGGATCATTTCCATTGCAGGATATAAAGGGTTGATCAAAAAAGCCAAAGAAGAGAGGCGTTTCCCGGCAGATGTTGATTATGTATTCTTCACTACACTACCCGCTTCAGGAGAAGGTTCTTTCAACACAACCAACATTCTGGGCATCGACCCTTCAACCTCCTCGGCACTCACCCAAGCCGAGAATCTGGGGCATAGCCAGGTGGCACAGATCACAGATTTTCTCAACAGGGATGTTCCCGGATTTGAGAATGCTTTTCTTATCGACACTGCGGTGCAGGTGGGTGTGCGCGAAACAAGAAGAGCGGTTGCGCAATACATGATGAACGGAGATGACATCATGAAAGGTTCGCGTTTCGAAGATGTTGTGGCCAGAGGATGTTATGGTATAGATATTCACGGGCAAAAGGATGAGAGCAGCCGCATGGAAGATCTGGAAGAAGGAGCATGGTACGACATTCCTTTGCGTTCCTTACGCGTTAAAGACTCGAAGAATCTTATGGTAGCCGGAAGGTGCATCGGCGCCACGCGAGAAGGACATGCCGCTTTGCGGATTCAACCTACCGCCTCTGCCACCGGTGAGGCTTGTGGTGCTGCAGCAGCTTTGGCAGTTTTACATAATTGTGATCCCGACCAACTATCATACACAACACTTCGAAAACACCTGAAACATAATATTGAAGATTAAAAGACCATCTGTAAAAAAGATTGGATGAGAAAAAGATTCTAAATTCTTTTCTTCAATTAATTACTAAGGTAAAACAAAAAATAATATTCGGAAGAGTGAAAGCAAGCAAGATTATTTTTGGCACTGACGGATGGCGAGCCTTGTTGGATAAAGAAATTACGGATGAGAGCATTGTGAGGGTAGCCCAGGCTTTTGCCCAATATATCAATCTGAAAGGAACTACCAGGAAAGTGGCCATTGGATTTGACGGACGAAAAAAGTCAGATCACTTTGCACAAATCTTTTCCCGGGTTCTCGTGGCCAATCATATTGAAGTATTGCTGTCCGACAGGGTCACTCCCACCCCTGTGGTATCATGGATTACCCGAAACAGACAATGCGATGCAGGGGTGATGGTTACGGCCTCACACAACCCCCCGCAGTACAATGGCATCAAATTCAAATCGAAAAAAGGTAGCCCTTTTGCCAGTGAAGAAACTGCGCTGGTAGAATCTTTTATCGATAAGCGATTCCCATTGAAATCTGCCCAGCCAATACCAGGGATTAATTTTATCGGGCCCTGGCTTTCACATATTGATTATTTAATTGATTTTGAAAAAATAAAGGAGGCCAATATATCTGTATTGATCGACTCCATGTCGGGGGCAGGAGGCACTATACTGGAAGATATACTCAACCGGCATGGCATTGAAGCCACTACCATTTTTGGCATCCCTACCCCTGATTTTTCAGGCCGGCTGGCCGAACCGGTTGCCAAAAATCTAACCCCGTTATCGGAAGCACTTAAAAAAGGGAAATACTCTCTGGGTGTTGCCACCGACGGAGATGCCGACCGGTTAGGCGTTATGGACGAAAAAGGAAACTGGATGAACATCCAGGAAACCATCCTTTACCTGGCAGAATACTATACAAAAATCCGGAGAATAAACGGACCGCTTGTAAAAACCGCCTCAGTGACTGATAAGCTGCTCAACACAGCAAAAAAATTGAAAACCCAAACATTGGATGTACAGGTAGGATTTAAATATGTGGCCGAAGCCATGCTGGAATATGATGCATCTTTTGGAGCAGAAGAATCTGGTGGATTTGGTTTCAGGGAAAATATACCTGAAC
>CAYPFV010000014.1:0-36301 GCA_964410015.1 uncultured Bacteroidales bacterium | reverse complement strand
CACCTGAAGAAAAAGAAAGAGGTATAACCATCAATACAGCACACGTTGAGTATGAAACAGAACACCGTCATTATGCCCACGTTGATTGCCCCGGACATGCTGACTATGTGAAGAACATGGTTACAGGAGCTGCACAGATGGATGGTGCTATTCTGGTTGTGGCTGCAACCGATGGACCCATGCCCCAAACTCGTGAGCATATCCTCCTGGCACGTCAGGTAGGTGTTCCTCAATTGGTTGTTTTCATGAATAAAGTCGATCTTGTTGACGATGAAGAACTTTTGGAACTGGTAGAAATGGAAATCAGAGAACTGTTATCCTTCTACGAATTCGATGGAGATAACATCCCCGTGATACAAGGTTCTGCTTTAGGAGGTCTTAACAATGAACCCAAATGGGTAGAGAAGATCATGGAACTGATGAATGCAGTTGATGAATATATCCCTAATCCTGTTCGCGCAGTAGATAAAGATTTTCTCATGCCTATTGAAGACGTGTTCTCCATTACAGGTAGAGGTACTGTTGCCACAGGCAGAATAGAAAGTGGAGTGATAAACAGCGGCGATCCCGTAGAGATCATTGGTATGGGTGCAGAAAAACTCAAATCAGTTGTTACTGGTGTTGAAATGTTCCGTAAAATCCTTGATCGTGGTGAAGCAGGTGATAACACCGGATTACTTCTCAGAGGTATCGATAAAAAGGAGATATCACGTGGTATGGTAATCGTTAAACCAGGTTCTGTTACTCCTCATAAAAAATTCAAAGCAGAGGTTTATATTCTCAAAAAAGAAGAAGGTGGCCGTCATACCCCATTCCATGACAAATACCGCCCACAGTTCTTCTTCCGTACAACAGACGTAACCGGAGAAATATATCTTCCTGAAGGTGTAGAAATGTGTATGCCCGGAGATAACCTTACTATCAGGGTTGAATTGATCTCTGATATAGCAATGGATAAAGGACTCAGGTTTGCTATCCGTGAAGGTGGACGTACCGTTGGTGCCGGACAGGTAACGGAAATTTTAGAATAAACAATAAAAATAAAAGGGAAAGACATTTATTATCTTTCCCTTTCATCAACGGGTGTAGCTCAATTGGTAGAGTAGCGGTCTCCAAAACCGTTGGTTGAGGGTTCGATTCCTTCCACCCGTGCAAGTATTAGAATGTTTGGCATTTGATATGAACAGAAAATTCTTGGTGTGAGCAAGAGTTTACGTACATATCATTTAAAGTTTAATAACCAATGAAGAAAATTGCAAATTATTTCAAGGAAACCTACGACGAACTAATCTATAAAGTTTCCTGGCCAAGCTGGAGTGAACTGCAAAACAGCGCAGTAGTTGTATCTGTAGCTTCCCTTATAATCGCATTAGTGGTTTATTTGATGGATATAACATTTAACTCTGTGCTTCAGGAACTATATAAACTCTTTTTATGATAATACCATGGGGTAAATCATGTTCCTGAATATTCTAATATTATTTATTCTTCTTAAATCAAATTACAAAAAAACGGGAAAATTTCTTTTCTTGATCAAGTATGAGTGAGCATGTAAAAAAGTGGTATGTAGTAAGAGCCGTGAGTGGAAGCGAAAAAAAAGTGAAGCAACTCATCGAAAGCGAGATCAATCGTTTAGGTATGAATGAATACGTATCACAAGTACTTATTCCCATAGAAAAAGTTTATCAGGTACGAAAAGGTAAGAAAATTAGTGCCGAACGTAATTACTTTCCAGGTTATGTGCTTATTGAAGCATCATTAACTGGAGAGGTTCCGCATACAATTAAAAACATACCCGGAGTACTTAATTTTCTGGGATCAGGTGGAGAACCTACTCCGTTGCGTGAGTCTGAGGTTAATCGTATCCTGGGTAAAGTTGATGAGCTTTCTGAAAAAGATGAAGAAATTAATATTCCGTTCATTAAGGGTGAAACAGTTAAAGTAACTGATGGACCATTCAGCAGTTTTACAGGTGTGATTGAAGAAATCAACGAAGAGAAGAAAAAGCTGAAAGTTATGGTAAAGATTTTCGGAAGAAAAACACCATTGGAACTAAGTTTCATGCAAGTTGAAAAGGAATAAAAAAACGTTTTTAAGGTAATTAGATTTTGTTTCGATCTCCTAAATTTTTAAATTTTTAGAAATGGCAAAAGAAGTTAGTGCGCTCATAAAATTGCAAATAAAAGGAGGAGCCGCAAATCCATCTCCACCCGTTGGCCCTGCACTGGGTGCAAAGGGTGTTAACATTATGGAATTTTGCAAACAATTTAATGCCCGTACGCAGGACAAAGCCGGAAAAATCATACCCGTTATTATTACAGTATATAAAGACAAATCTTTTGTATTTGTAATTAAAACACCTCCTGTTGCAGTACAATTGCGTGAAGCAGCCAAAATTAAGTCCGGATCATCCGAACCCAACAGGGTGAAAGTTGCTACCATCACCTGGGATCAGGTTAAAACCATAGGTGAGGATAAAATGCCGGATTTAAACTGTTTTACGGTAGAATCTGCAATGAGAATGGTTGCCGGTACAGCCAGAAGTATGGGAATAAAAATAAAAGGCAATCCCCCTTTCTGAATTCCTGAAATCGGTTAAAAAACTAAATTAAATTATTGACCAACATATCAGGAAATTTATAATTATTAAAAGCTAATCGGAATCATAAAATGGCTAAATTAACGAAAAATCAAAAAGAGGCTTTAGCTAAGTTCGACAAAAGTACTGTTTACCCTCTTATTGAAGCAGCTGATCTGGTAAAAAAAATCACATATACCAAATTTGATGCTTCAGTAGACCTTGATATCAGATTGGGTGTAGATCCGCGTAAAGCAAATCAAATGGTGCGTGGTATCGTAACCCTTCCTCATGGTACAGGAAAAACAGTAAGGGTACTTGTTTTATGTACACCTGATAAAGAAGAAGAGGCCAAAGCCGCAGGTGCTGATTACGTTGGTTTGGATGAATACGTTGATAAGATCAAAGGCGGTTGGACCGATGTTGATGTGGTAATAACCATGCCCAGTGTGATGTCTAAAGTAGGAGCACTGGGGCGTATACTGGGTCCCCGGGGTTTGATGCCAAACCCTAAAGCCGGAACTGTAACCATGGAAATTGGTAAAGCAGTTCAGGAAGTAAAAGGTGGTAAAATTGACTTCAAAGTAGACAAATTTGGTATTGTACACGCTTCCATTGGTAAAATATCTTTTGACAAAGACAAAATTGCCGATAATGCCAAAGAACTTATCCAAACAATCATCAAACTTAAACCTGCTGCAGCAAAAGGTACTTACGTACGAAGTATTTTCTTATCCAGTACGATGAGCCCCGGTATTGCAGTAGAACCTAAATCAGTAACATTATAAACCTTAAAGCATATGATCATTTCAAAAATGATTTTATATGTGTAAAAGACGGTGAAACTTATGAAAAAAGATGACAAATTTCAGGTTATTGAGTCGCTCACCGAAAAGCTGAAAAATAACGAAATTTTTTATTTTACTGACACCTCCGATCTGAAAGTTGAAACAATCAACAATCTCAGAAGACTGTGCTTTAAAAAGAATGTTTCAATGGAAGTGGTTAAAAACACTTTATTGAGAAAAGCCATGGAAAAGTCAGAAAAGGATTTTAAACCCCTTTTTGATGTGCTGAAAGGCCCTACTTCTTTGATGATCTCAGACACAGGGAATATTCCAGCCAAACTGATCAAAGAATTTCGTAAAAACAGCCCAAAACCAATATTAAAAGGTGCTTACATAGAAGAATCTATTTATATTGGAGAGCAACAACTTGATGTTTTAGAAAGCATTAAAAGTAAAGAAGAACTTATCGGTGATGTAATCGGCTTATTGCAATCACCTGCAAATAACCTTGTTTCTGCTCTTAAGTCAGGAGGAAACACACTTGCAGGACTTATAAAAACTCTTTCCGAAAAAGAGGGATAATTTAAACGAAAAACTAAAATTTAGAAACTCAATTAAAAATCCTATAAAAATGGCAGATTTAAAATCTTTCGCAGAACAATTAGTAAACCTTACTGTTAAGGAAGTAAATGAATTGGCTCAGATACTAAAAGATGAATATGGTATTGAGCCCGCTGCAGCACCGGTTGCTGTTGCCGCGGCAGGTGGTGGCGCTGATGCAGGTGAAGCACAGGAAGAACAAACCGAATTTGATGTAATACTCAAAGCTCCGGGTTCTTCCAAACTCGCAGTAGTTAAACTTGTAAAAGAACTTACCAGTTTAGGTCTTAAAGAAGCAAAAGAACTTGTTGATAACTCACCTAAACCCGTGAAAGAGCAAGTTACAAAAGATGAAGCCGAGTCTCTGAAAAAACAACTGGAAGAGGCCGGTGCAGAGGTTGAAATAAAATAACCTTTTTATTCAAACACCTGTTGGATTAGACTTCTACCGAATTTTTTATTCGCTGTGGAGGTCTAATCTTTATTGTTTTATTACTTTGATTATTCGTTTGTTTCATTAACAACAAAAATTTTCACACCTTGGTTCCTACAAAAACAAACAAGCAAAGATTTGACTTCGGATCATTTACAAGGCATTTTGCTTATCCGGATTTTCTTGAAGTACAGATCAAATCATTCCAGGATTTTTTCCAATTGGAGACAACACCTGAAAACAGAAAAAATGAAGGACTTTTTAAAGTTTTCGCCGAAAACTTTCCAATTTCTGATGCCAGAAACAATTTTGTCCTCGAATTCCTTGATTATTTTATTGATCCGCCCAAATATTCTATCGAAGAATGTATTGAAAGAGGATTAACTTACAGCGTACCCCTAAAATCAAAACTTAAACTATATTGTACAGACCCCGAACACGAAGATTTTGAAACAATTATTCAGGACGTATACCTGGGTACCATTCCTTATATGACACCGAAAGGAACCTTTGTCATCAATGGTGCCGAAAGAGTAGTTGTTTCTCAGTTGCACCGTTCACCCGGAGTATTCTTCGGAACCAGTTTTCATGCCAATGGAACACAACTCTACAGTGCCAGAATTATCCCATTTAAAGGATCCTGGATCGAATTTGCTACCGACATTAACAATGTAATGTTTGCTTATATTGATAGAAAGAAAAAACTTCCTGTTACCACATTACTCAGAGCTATTGGATATGAAAGCGATAAAGAAATCCTGGAAATCTTTAACCTGGCAGATGAAGTAAAAGTAAGCAAAACAGGACTAAAAAAAGTTGTTGGTCGTAAATTGGCAGCACGTGTTCTCAGATCATGGATCGAAGATTTTGTTGATGAAGATACCGGGGAAGTTGTATCTCTGGAAAGAACGGAGGTAATCATAGACCGTGAAACAATCCTGGAAAACGAACATATTGACCCCATCATCGAATCGGGCGTAAAAACAATCATTCTTCACAAAGAAGATATCAACCTCAACGACTATTCACTTATATACAATACCTTACAAAAAGACACCACAAACTCCGAAAAAGAAGCAGTCGAGTTTATTTATCGTTTGTTAAGGAATGCTGACCCACCCGATGATGAAACAGCAAGGGGGATGATCGAAAAATTATTCTTTTCAGACAAAAGATACGACCTGGGCGATGTTGGCAGATACCGTATCAACAAAAAACTGATGCTCAATACCGATATGGACATCCGGGTTCTGACAAAAGAAGATATTATTAGTATAGTAAAGTACCTGATAGAACTTGTTAATGCCAAGGCCGATGTCGACGATATAGACCATTTGAGCAACAGGAGAGTACGTACAGTTGGTGAGCAACTCTATGCGCAGTTTGGAGTAGGTCTGGCAAGGATGGCACGTACAATACGAGAAAGAATGAATGTAAGGGATAATGAAGTTTTTGCTCCCACGGATCTTATCAATGCAAAAACACTTTCTTCTGTCATCAATTCTTTCTTTGGTACAAATCAGTTGTCGCAGTTTATGGATCAAACCAATCCATTAGCGGAATTAACGCATAAAAGGAGGATGTCTGCACTAGGACCAGGAGGTTTGTCGCGCGAAAGAGCAGGTTTTGAGGTAAGAGATGTACACTTCACACACTACGGAAGACTTTGTACCATCGAAACACCTGAAGGGCCCAATATTGGTCTTATATCATCACTGTGCGTTTATGCTAAGGTAAACGAACTGGGTTTTATAGAAACCCCTTACTTTAAAGTTGACGAGGGAAAGGTTGATTTTAAAACCCCACCAGTGTATCTGTCGGCAGAAGAAGAAGAAGATAACATAATTAGCCAGGCAACCACTGATGTAGCCGACGATGGTTCTTTTAAACATGAATTGATTAAAGCCAGATTCCAGGCAGATTATCCTATCGTTGAACCCGAAAAGGTAAAACTGATGGATGTTGCACCCAACCAAATAGCTTCAATAGCGGCTTCACTTATTCCTTTTCTGGAACACGATGATGCCAACCGTGCACTTATGGGCAGTAACATGATGCGCCAGGCAGTTCCTTTGCTCAACCCGGAAGCTCCTATAGTAGGTACAGGCCTGGAAGCAAAAGTAGCCCAGGATTCCAGAGTTTTACTTCATGCCGAAGGAGATGGAATAGTGGAATACGTTGATGCACGTGAAATTGTGATCAGATATTCCAGAAGTGACGACGAAAAACTTGTCAGCTTTGAAGATGATGTAAGAAAGTATAATCTGATCAAGTTTGCCAAAACCAATCAAAACACATGTATAAACCTCCGCCCTATTGTCTCAAAAGGACAAAAGGTAGAAAAAGGACAACTATTGTGCGAAGGTTATGCTACCAAAGATGGTGAGTTGGCGATAGGAAGAAATCTCAAGGTGGCATTTATGCCCTGGAAAGGATATAACTTTGAAGATGCAATCGTGATCTCAGAAAAGATTGTAAGAAACGATATCTTTACCTCCATACACATTGAGGAATTTTCTCTTGATGTAAGAGATACCAAAAGGGGCGTTGAAGAGCTTACCAGCGATATACCAAATGTAAGTGCAGATGCCATTAAGGATCTTGATGAATACGGATTGATAAGAATTGGTGCTGAAATCAATGAAGGAGATATTCTCATTGGTAAGATAACCCCCAAAGGAGAAACCGACCCAACTCCAGAGGAAAAATTACTGAGAGCCATTTTTGGTGACAAAGCAGGCGACGTGAAAGATGCTTCCCTGAAAGCACCTCCCTCAACAAAAGGAGTAGTTATTGATAAAAAGCTGTTTTCCCGTGTTATAAAAGATAAAAAGGCAAAAACCAAAGAAAAAATCGTCATAGAAAAACTCGATGATGAATTCAATCGCGAAATTGCCGAATTGAAATCGAAACTGGTTGATAAGCTAATCGTTCTGGTTAGTGGAAAAACCTCACAGGGAGTAACAAACAGTTTGAAAGAAATGGTTGTGCCCAAAGGCACTAAGTATACCCAAAAAATTCTTCAAAACATTGATTATGCAATCATTAACCCCAATAATTGGACAACCGACAAGCAGAAAAATGATTTGATAAAAGAATTATTACATAATTATTCGATCAAATATAAAGATATTTTAGGAACGTATAATCGTAAGAAATTTACTGCCACAGTAGGTGATGAACTTCCCACCGGTATAGTGCAACTGGCCAAAGTATATCTGGCCAAAAAGCGTAAATTGAAGGTAGGTGATAAAATGGCAGGTCGTCACGGAAACAAAGGTATTGTTGCCAAGATCGTAAGGCAGGAAGATATGCCTTTTCTTGAAGATGGAACACCTGTTGACATTGTACTGAACCCTCTGGGAGTACCTTCACGTATGAACCTGGGTCAGATATATGAAACCGTTTTGGGTTGGGCGGGAGAAAAACTGGGAGAAAAATACGCCACTCCTATTTTTGATGGTGCCCACATTGATCAAATCAATGAATTGATGAGAAAAGCTGGATTGCCCGATAACGGTAAGGTATATCTTTATGATGGAGGTACAGGAGAAAGATTTGACCAACCCGCTACGGTAGGAATTATTTATATGCTAAAACTTGGCCACATGGTTGACGATAAAATGCACGCACGCTCTATAGGGCCTTATTCATTAATTACACAGCAACCCCTTGGAGGTAAAGCTCAGTTTGGTGGTCAGCGTTTTGGTGAAATGGAGGTTTGGGCGCTTGAAGCATTCGGTGCTGCCAATATTTTGCAAGAGATTTTAACAGTAAAATCAGACGATGTAATAGGGCGGGCCAAAGCCTACGAAACCATTGTAAAGGGTGAAAACATGCCTACTCCCGGTGTTCCGGAGTCGTTCAACGTACTTGTTCATGAACTCCGCGGACTTGGACTGGACATCAAGTTTGAATAATTCAAATGTTTTACTTTTGATTTCTATCTTTTTTCAGTAGAAAAATTTCAGAATAAAATATACAACTAGTTTAAGGATTCATTTATTCAATATTTAATATCAATGGCTTTTAGAAAAGAATCAAATGTAAAAAGCAATTTTTCGCAAATAACAATTAGCCTTGCTTCCCCCGAATCCGTACTCGAAAGATCACATGGAGAGGTAACCAAACCAGAAACGATCAATTACAGAACCTATAAACCAGAACGTGATGGTTTATTCTGTGAAAGGATATTCGGACCAGTAAAAGATTGGGAATGTCATTGCGGAAAATACAAAAGAATACGTTATAAAGGAATTGTTTGTGACAGATGTGGAGTTGAGGTAACAGAGAAAAAGGTCAGAAGAGAAAGGATGGGCCACATAAAACTTGTGGTTCCGGTAGCACATATCTGGTTTTTCAGATCATTGCCCAATAAAATTGGTTATCTGTTGGGTTTGCCTACCAAAAAACTTGATCAGATAATATATTACGAACGTTACATAATTGTAAATCCTGGTGTTGTAGCGGGTGAGTATAATCAACTTGATTTTCTGACAGAAGAAGAGTATTTCAATATTTTGGAAACCCTTCCTAAAGACAATCAATTGCTTGAAAATGATGACCCCAACAAATTCATAGCAATGATGGGTGCAGAAGCCTTAAAGGAGCTGCTCGTCCGTTTGGATCTGGATCAGTTGTCTTATGATCTCAGACATAAAGCCAATACAGAAACTTCACAACAAAGAAAAGCAGATGCGTTGAAAAGGTTGCAGGTTGTGGAAGCTTTCCGTGAAGCCCAATCCAGAATGGAAAATCATCCTGAATGGATGATTATCGACGTGGTTCCGGTAATTCCTCCTGAATTACGCCCGCTAGTACCTCTTGATGGAGGAAGGTTTGCCACCAGCGACCTGAATGATTTGTACAGAAGGGTGATCATAAGAAACAACCGTTTAAAGAGACTGATAGAAATCAAAGCACCCGATGTTATTCTCAGAAATGAGAAAAGGATGCTTCAGGAAGCAGTTGATTCATTATTTGACAATTCGAGAAAAACCAATGCAGTAAAAACTGAATCTAACCGGCCTTTAAAATCGCTAAGCGACAGTTTAAAAGGAAAACAGGGACGATTCCGTCAGAACTTGCTAGGGAAAAGGGTAGACTATTCAGCACGGTCAGTAATCGTGGTAGGTCCTGAACTTAAACTACATGAATGCGGTATTCCCAAAGAGATGGCCTCAGAATTATTCAAACCATTCATCATCCGTAAGATGCTTGAAAGGGGAATCGTAAAAACAGTAAAATCTGCTAAAAAAATCGTCGACAGAAAAGACCCCGTTGTTTGGGATATCCTGGAAAATGTATTAAAAGGACATCCGGTATTACTAAACCGGGCCCCTACCCTTCACAGATTAGGTATTCAGGCTTTTCAGCCAAAACTTATAGAAGGCAAGGCTATTCAGCTGCACCCATTGGTTTGTACAGCTTTTAACGCCGACTTCGATGGAGACCAGATGGCTGTTCATGTTCCATTAGGCAATGCAGCAATCCTTGAAGCACAATTACTTATGCTAGCTTCGCACAATATATTAAACCCGGCAAATGGAGCTCCTATTGCAGTTCCTTCTCAGGATATGGTTTTGGGTTTGTATTATATGACAAAGGCAAGAAAAAGTACGCCTGAACATCCTATGAAAGGTGAAGGACATATTTTTTATGGAGCTGATGAAGTTAATATTGCATACAACGAAAATGCATTAGACCTGCATTCGATCATCAAAGTAAAAACAAAAGTTAAAGAAAATGGAAAACTGGTGGAAAAGATCATTGAAACCACAACCGGTAGGGTGCTCTTTAATGAAGTAGTGCCAGAAGAGTATGGATTTGTTAATCAATTACTTACAAAAAAAGCACTCCGTGATATCATTGGTGGCATCATGAAAGTTACAGGAATTGCCTCAACATCAAACTTTCTTGACTCCATCAAAGACCTTGGTTTTACCATGGCTTTCAGAGGAGGACTATCTTTTAACCTGGGTGACATTATAGTTCCCGAAGAGAAAAAGATTCTGATTGATGATGCCAATATGCAGGTAGATGAAGTAAGAGGAAACTACAGCATGGGTTTCATAACCAATAATGAGCGCTATAACCAGATCATTGATATCTGGACACATACCAATGCCAAGCTCACCAAAGTACTGATTGACAAAACAACTAACGATAATCAGGGATTTAACCCAGTTTATATGATGCTCGACTCCGGTGCAAGGGGGTCTAAGGAGCAAATCCGTCAGTTGTCAGGGATGCGTGGTTTGATGGCAAAACCACAAAAATCAGGTGCCAAAGGTGGTGAAATTATTGAAAACCCAATTCTTTCTAACTTTAAAGAGGGTTTGTCTGTGATGGAGTATTTCATCTCTACGCACGGTGCACGAAAAGGTTTGGCAGATACAGCTCTTAAAACAGCAGATGCAGGTTACCTCACACGAAGACTCGTTGATGTTTCGCAGGATGTAATTGTTACCGAAACAGATTGTGGTACCTTGCGTGGATTAACAGCAACGGCCCTAAAAAATAATGAAGAAACTGTTGAAACTTTATTTGACCGGATACTGGGACGTACAGCACTTCAGGATGTACAAGACCCAACCACCGGTGAGATCATTGCCCATGCAGGTGAAGAATTGACAGAGGAATTGTGTGAAATAATAGAAAAGTCTCCTATAGAAGCAGTGGAGATTCGTTCAGTTCTTACCTGTGAATCAAAGCACGGAGTTTGTGCCAAATGCTATGGACGAAACCTGGCATCAGGACGCATGGTGCAAAATGGAGAAGCAGTAGGTGTAATTGCTGCCCAATCCATTGGTGAACCAGGTACTCAGCTCACATTGCGTACCTTCCACGTAGGGGGTACCGCTAGCAATATTGCCACAGATTCAAAGATCAATGCCAAATATAGTGGTATTCTCGAAATTGACGAATTAAGGGCTGTACCGTTTAAATCCGCAGAAGGAAAAGACTATTTTGTGGTTATTGGACGCTCTGCCGAAATGAGGATCATCGACAAAAATACAAGAATGGTTCTTACTACTCAAAATATTCCCTACGGAGCTAACCTATATTTTGAACATGGAGCAGAAGTAAACAACGGAGACCTTATTTGTGAATGGGACCCTTACAATGCAGTCATCATATCAGAGGTTAGCGGAAAAATATCTTTCAACAACATGATAGAAGGTTCTACATACAGAACTGATTCCGACGAACAAACCGGATATTATGAAAAAGTAATTATTGAAAGTAAGGATAAAACCAGAAATCCATCGGTAAATATACTCAATGAAGAAGGAGAAATACTGCGGACTTATGACATGCCAGTGGGTGCGCATATTGTAGTAAATGAAAATAAACCCGTAACAACTGGTGCTATTATTGCAAAAATCCCACGTGCAATTGGTAAATCAGGTGATATTACAGGTGGTTTGCCCCGTATTACCGAGCTTTTTGAAGCAAGAAATCCTTCTGATCCTGCTGTTGTATCAGAAATTGATGGTGTAGTTTCATTTGGTAAAAAGATCAAGAGAGGGAACAGGGAAGTGATCATTACCTCCAAAACGGGTGATGAGAAAAAATATCTTGTTCCACTTTCAAAGCAGATACTTGCTCAGGAAAACGACTTTGTAAAAGCCGGTACACCGCTATCTGACGGACCCACTACACCTGCCGATATTTTATCGATTAAAGGTCCTACTGCTGTTCAGGAATATATCGTGAATGAAGTTCAGGAGGTTTATCGTATGCAGGGTGTTAAGATCAACGATAAGCACTTTGAAGTGATCGTTCGCCAGATGATGAGAAAGGTAACCATTGAAGACCCCGGCGATACAAGATTCCTTGAAAATGAAATTGTTAATAAAATAGATTTCATGGAAGAGAATGATGAGATTTTTGGCAAAAAAGTGGTTGAAGATCCAGGTGATTCAAATCTTAAACCAGGTCAGATCATTACTGCCCGGAAATTACGTGATGAAAATTCAGCATTGAAAAGAAAAGACAACAAACTAATTGTTGCACGTGACGCCAGAGGGGCAACTGCCAGACAGCAATTACAAGGTATAACAAGAGCGTCGTTGCAAACCAAGAGTTTCATCTCTGCTGCTTCTTTCCAGGAAACCACCAAAGTGCTTACCGATGCTGCTGTAAATGCTAAAGTTGATACATTGCTTGGTTTGAAAGAAAATGTTATTGTTGGACACCTCATTCCGGCTGGTACTGGTCTCAGAATCTATGAGAACATGATAGTGGGATCAATGGACGAATACAATCTCCTGTTGGCTTCTAAGAAAAAAATAGAAACTGAAGAGGAAGAAGAATAATGATTATGTAATTTTTTATATAGAAAGATTATTTTTAAAGAATTAATTACCCATTAAAAATTGATATTATGTCTGAAGATCATAAGCAAAACAAAAATCAGGTCAATATAGAACTTGGTGAAGATGTGGCCGAAGGAACCTATTCAAATCTGGCCATAATAACACATTCAAACACTGAATTTGTACTTGACTTTGTTAGGTTAATGCCCGGTGTTCCCAAAGCAAAGGTAAAATCAAGAGTAGTGATGACCGCCCAACATGCCAAGAGATTACTAAAAGCCCTCAATGAGAATATTTCTAAGTATGAAGCTGCACATGGACCAATAAAAGACATCGAAAGTAAACTTCCTATGAATTTTGGTGGTCCGGCAGCACAAGCCTGATCTTTTCAAATTGAAGATAATTTTAAAAAAAAACCGTAAATATAATATTTACGGTTTTTTTTACATCTTTTGTTTATAAAAATAATAAGAAATTTAATCTTTCACATAAAGAGACTATCTTACTTAACAGAGCAAGCCACTTCTCAAATCACCATTTTCACCCCTGAAATAAAAATTTCAGTTTTGTATTTAAAATAAATGCATATCCATCAAAAATCAATGAGTCCACTCTGAAAAGTTTATTATTCACAAATTACACAAATTAACACTAATTTATATCGTTGATTATCAACCTAATAAAGATTTAAAATTTTCACTAATTAATGAGTCAAGTTTGAAAAGTTTATTTCCCACCCATTAAACAAATCAGCGCTAATTCATTTATCTGATTATCTGACAATTATAAATTTAATATTTTCATTAATAAATTAAAAAGGATTTTTCGGAGCAGACTTATTAATTAAAAATGACTTTTCGGATCAGACTCATCAATTAAAACCCAAATAAATCTGGTAACCATAAACTTAATTGTGGAACATAAGTAACCAGGAGAAGAACAGCAATCATAGCAATAAACATTGGCAACAGAGGTCGAATCACTTTATCAATACCAATTTTTGCTACACTACATCCTATAAAAAGCACTGATCCTACCGGAGGAGTACACAAACCAACGCTAAGGTTAACAACCATCACTATACCAAAGTGAATGGGATCCATCCCTAAATCTACAACAACAGGCAAAAAGATGGGCGTAAAAATAAGTACGGCAGGAGTCATATCCATAAAAACGCCAACAAAAAGCAGAATGAAATTAATAACCAGTAAAATTATTAAAGGATTAGAACTCAAAGAGAGTAACCCATCACTTACACTTTGTGGGATATTTGCATACGACATTACCCATGAAAGTCCCATGGAGGTTCCTACTAATAATAAAACAATAGATGTGACTCCTACAGTACGCAGCAGAATATCAGGAAGGTCTTTCCATGCCACCTGCTTATATATCATAGATAAAATAAGTGTATACAAAACAGCAATACCTGATGCTTCAGTTGCTGTAAAATAGCCAGCAATAATACCACCAATAACGATAAAGAGCAAAAATAAACTGGGCAATGCGTCGAAGAATTTAAAGATTCCTGCCTTCCAAGATACTTTTTGCCCTATGGGATAATTTTTTCTGTAGGCAAACGCCGCAGCAACAGACATTAAAACCAATCCTGTAAGTATACCAGGAACATAACCAGCCAAAAAGAGAGCAGCAATTGAAGCGCCACCACTGGCCAAACTGTAAACAATGAGAATATTACTGGGCGGTATAACCAGACCAGTAGTTGCAGAGGTAATGTTTACAGCTGCACTGTAACCCGGATCATACCCCTCCTCTTTCATTTTGGGTGTCATAAAACTACCAATAGCTGAAGCAGAAGCAGCAGCAGAACCGGATATGGCACCAAAAAGCATGTTAGCAATTATATTTACAAATGCCAATCCACCAGGCAGTCTTCCTACCAATACTTTAGCGAATTCGATCAGTCGCATAGCAATCCCTCCCTGATTCATCAGTTGCCCTGCTAAAATAAAAAATGGTATGGCAAGCAAGGCAAAACTATCCAGGGCTGTACCCATTCGTTGTGCAAAAGTAGTAAAGGCAGGCAAGGGCATTATACTTATTAATAGTGTAATGGTTCCTGAAATACCAATGCTATAGGCAATTGGAACACCTAATGATAGTAAAACAATAAAAGATAATACAAGAACAATGATCTCAGTGTAACCCATTGGAATAATTTTTTGATTTTTTTTTAAACTTCTAATTTGTTTTGCCAGGAGAAAATTATATCGGTCGCAGCATAATAAATAATAAATATACCACTTATAGGCAAAACCAGATAAACGTACCCGATCGGCAATTGCAAGGCACTTGATATCTGATTTAACTGAAAGGTCAGATATGACAAATTCGTTCCACCAATAATCAGAATCATAACAGCAAATAAAATGATGAAACTGTTTATAATACTGTCCAGAATTCTTTTCCTGGAGGGGCTCATTTTTTGTGAAATAAGATCAATGGCCAGGTGTTGTTTTTGACCAGTAGCATAAGCGGCACCAAGCAAACCAACCCAGATCAAAAGAAAACCGGCAAGTTCATCGGTAAAAGAACTTGGATTTCCAACAATAAACCGGCTTGTAACCTGCCACAATACATTTAAAACCAGCACACCCATTAAAATGGTTACGGTCCATCCCAGTATAAAATCAACTCTCTTTCTGAAGTTCATACGTATAAATTTAATTAAAATCTATTCTTAACTCGTCTTTGCAAGAAAGCGCCAAATACTGCGTTATTCTCGTTTGGCAAGCATTCGTTTTATCTTAATTTATCTTTTAAAAACTCATTGACAACAATTCTATAATTGTTCATTTTCTTATAAACCAGACTCTACTCAGGCAAGCATGCATTGCCCCCTGTTTATTGTGTCAAAAAAGAAATTATTGCAATTCTCTTATTCTTTCTATTACACCCCACAATCTTGTATCCTTTTTTAAATCCTCATACATGGGTTGTACAGCTTCAATAAAAGGTTCTTTATCAGGATAAAAAATCTCAACTCCCCCCTCTTTGGCCATTTCCAGAGAGTTTTTTTCAGATTCTATCCACAATTCCCTTTGATGGACAGCACTTTCATCGGCAGCTTCCTGCAACCATATTTGTTCCTGTTCGGTTAGATTATCCCATATTTTTTTACTAATGAGCAAAACATCAGGAATAGTAGCATGCTCGTTTATTGAATAATATTTACATACTTCGTAATGATGAGAAAGGTAAAAACTGGGAGGGTTATTTTCGGCACCATCTACAACACCTCCCTGCAATGCAGTATATAATTCGCCCCACGAAATGGGCGTGGGAGATCCTCCTAAGGTTCGAATCATATTTACAGCTGTAGGGCTAGGCATCACTCTTATTTTCATTCCTCTGAGATCATCAGGATGTTCAATAGGTTTTTCTTTTGTATAAAAACTGCGACTTCCGGCATCATAAAATGTAAGTCCTCGCAGATAAAATTCCTCTCCTTCAGTAAGTATTTCATGACCAATATCTCCGTCCATAACCCTATGCGAGTGTTCGCGGCTAATAAACATATATGGCAAACTAAATATTTTATAAGAGGGAGCAAAACCTTCCATCACTGCAGCAGAAACTTTTGTAATTGCCAAACTTCCAATCTGAAGCATTTCAAGATTTTCGCGTTCAGAACCCAATTGCCCACTGGGATAAATGTCGATCCGCATCTTACCACCAGATTTTTCATCAACTTTTTCTGCCATATAAACCATACCCTTATGCACAGAATGAGAAGGATCTAAACCATGCGCCAGTTTTAAAACAGTAGTTTGTTCAATTTGATGGCAGGAGATAAAAAACAGAAAAGAAGAGAAAACAACAAACCAAAGTCTTAAATTAAAATTTATCTTCATAATAAATGAGGTATTTTTGCTAAAATAAATATATTCTCAAATTAACATTAGTAAAATTCCCAAATCACAATCAAAATAACATCTGTTTTAAAAAAGAGAAAAAGACCAAATACCGGAGAAAGGAAAAAATCTGCATTACATTTTGCGCCGGATTCTCTTAAGCAACAAAAATGCATTTCTGGCTTTATCTTCCAATAGCCGGAAGTTTTTTTCTTTAATAATTTCTTTAGTAATCAATTGCGATCCCATACCCACACAAGCAACACCAGCTTTAAACCATTCAGTAAGATTATCTTCGTCGGGAACCACACCCCCGGTGGGCATAATGCACGACCAGGGCATTGGTCCTTTTACCGCTTTTACAAATTCGGGTCCTCCTACCTGGCTTCCGGGAAAAATTTTCACAATTTCAGCACCCAATTCTTCTGCTTTTGATATTTCAGTAACCGAACCACATCCTGGAGACCATAAAACTTTTCTCCTGTTGCACACAATGGCCATATCTTCTTTTAAAACAGGTGAAACAATAAAATTAGACCCCAATTGTATATATAATGAGGCAGTGGGTGCATCCATAACAGAACCAGAACCTAAAACAACTTGTGGGAGTTCACGCGATACCCTTTTGTTGATCTCACTAAAAACCTCATGGGCATAATCACCCCTGTTGGTAAATTCAAATACTTTCAAACCTCCGTTGAAGCATGCTTTGATAACCTCAAAACAAACATCAGGATCAGCATGATAAAAAACCGGAATAATACCAGTTTGTTGCATGGCAAGTACAGTTTGAATACGTGTAAATCTGGACATAAATTTTATTTTTAGATACAATCGATTGCACAAAAATAACTATCTTTGGCGAAAAAAAAAGAAAATAATTGTTTTTTTTTCGTTGTAAAATAAATGTTATCATAAACCCAATATTTGATAAGACTGATGTCAGATCATAAAAAAATAAGAAAAAGATGATCCCTCCCGGAAAAAAAATAACAATACAAGATATAGCAAGAGAGTTGAATACGACTTCTTCAACCGTATCGCGAGCCCTAAATGACAATCCGCGAATCAGTAAAAAGATGCGTAAGGCAGTGCAAGAGTTTGCACAAAAACATAATTATCAACCCGATTTCAGAGCAGCAAGTTTACGCAAGGGGAGTGGAAAAACAATAGGAGTAATGGTACCAAAAATAGACAGACATTTTTTTGCTACTGTTTTAAGCGGGATTGATGAAATCATCACCTCTTACGGATACAACTCGTTGATTTGTCAAACCTTCGAATCACTTGAAAAGGAAGAACAATTGGTAAATAGTCTGATGCACGGAAAAGTAGATGGCCTGATTGCATCAATTTCTACCCAAACAAAAACTTCAGTGCATTTTGAGCAATGGGTAAATAAAAATTTACCTCTTGTGTTTTTTGACAGGGTTATAGACTCAATGCAGGTTAGTAAGGTAGTGATTAATGATTATTATGGCGGATGTCTGGCTATGGAGCATTTGATTGAAGCGGGTGCAAAGAAAATTGTGCATTTTGCCGGTCCCCAGCATATTAATGTGTACCGCGACAGAACCAGGGCATATAAAGACATGTTAAACAAAAACAATATCCCATATGATGAAAAATTGGTTTTTGAAAACACTATTACAAGAGAAACAGGATATAAGGCTATGAATGAAATTGCCAGATGGAAAAAATTACCAGATGCTTTGTTCTCTTCAGGTGACTACTCTGCTTTAGGTGCAATCCTTTGTGCAAAAGACCATAATATTTCAGTTCCCGGCGATTTTATCGTCACAGGATTTGCCAATGAACCGTGGAATTCTTTTTTCGATCCACCCCTTACTTCCATAGATCAACATGCCTTCGATATAGGGCGTCAGGCAGCAAAACTTCTTATTGAACAAATTGAAAATCATGATATTACTTTTTTACCAAGAACAATTCTTTTAAACCCTGAATTAATAATCAGAAAATCCTCAACAAAACAGATTTAATTTTTTGATTTTTAAGTTGAATCTTATAATTTTGTACAATCGATTGTATTAATTTTCAAAATAACAACTAATTAACATGGTAAATTACACAATAAGGTACGCCACAAACCCTACAGATTTTAAAAAATATGACACCCAGCGTATCAGGGATGAATTCCTGGTAACTGACTTTATGAAGAAAGACGAGATCAACCTTGTCTACAGCATGTACGACCGCTATATTGTAGGTGGAACAATTCCGGTTGATAAAAATGTTGTCCTGGAAACCATTGATCCTATTAAGGCAGATCACTTTTTACACAGAAGAGAACTGGGCATCATCAATGTAGGAAATACCGGAGAAGTTATCGTAGATGAAAAATCATATGAATTAAAATATCAGGAAGCACTATATGTTGGAATGGGAGACAAAAATGTTTCCTTTGTTAGTAAGGATAGTTCCAAACCGGCCATATTTTATTTTAACAGTGCTCCGGCACATAAAAATTATCCTGATAAACATGTAACCCTTGCAGATGCTCAAAGAATCAACCTGGGTTCACTGGAATCTTCCAACGACCGAACCATAAACAAACTCATAGTAAACGAAATTGTTGAAACATGTCAGTTGCAAATGGGTATGACCATTTTAAAACCAGGTAGTGTTTGGAACACAATGCCACCGCATGTTCATTCAAGACGTATGGAAGCTTACTTCTATTTTGAAGTACCCGATGATCAGGCAATATGCCATTTTATGGGGCAGCCTCATGAAACACGTCCGATATGGATGAAGAATCACGATGCCGTGCTATCACCTTCATGGTCTATTCATGCCGCCGCCGGAACATCTAACTACATTTTTATCTGGGGAATGGCAGGAGAAAATCTGGATTATGCCGACATGGACAAAGCAGACATAAGAGATATCAGATAAGATAATTTTATCCCTTTCAACAAATGGCGTTTTTTTTGAATTAAAAACAAACAGAAAAATACTGTTCACGATTTTTAAAATCAACGATAATTATTTAATAAAAAAACAACCAAAAGCAAAGTATTATGTCATTGAAATTATTTGACTTATCAGGCAAAACAGCACTTGTAACAGGTGCTACACACGGATTAGGAATGGCCATTGCAAAAGGATTAGGCGCTGCGGGAGCAAAAATAGTGATCAATGACCGCACGGACAAAAGAGTAAATGATGCACTGAAAGAATACCAGAATGCAGGGTTAGATGTAAAGGGTTATGTTTTTGATGTAACAGATGAACAAGCTGTATCTGAGCATATTGATCTGATAGAAAAAGAAGTTATGCCACTGGATATCCTGGTAAACAATGCTGGCATTATCAAGAGAATACCTATACTGGAAATGGGCGTGGAAGAATTCAGAGATGTTGTGGATGTTGATCTGGTGGGCCCTTTTATAATGGGAAAAGCATTTGCCTCAAGAGTGATAAAAAGAAAATCCAGAGGTAAAATTATCAATATGTGCTCTATGATGAGCGAACTCGGGCGCAACTCTGTATCAGCCTATGCTTCTGCAAAAGGAGGGCTCAAAATGCTTACCCGGAGCATGGCTACTGAATGGGCAAAACATGGAATTCAAACCAATGGAATCGGACCAGGATACTTTGCAACGGCTCAAACAGAACCTATCAGAGTTGACGGACATCCGTTTAATGAGTTTATTATCAACCGAACCCCCGAAGGACGGTGGGGCGAACCCGAAGAACTTCAGGGCGCCGCTATTTTCCTTTCTTCAGCGGCTTCCGATTTTGTAAACGGACACGTACTTTACGTTGATGGAGGAATACTGGCGACCATAGGAAAACCCTATGGCGAATAATTATAAAATCATCTCTTATGAAAGCAATTTTTTGGATTATTTCGGCACTCCTGTTTTTGGGGAGTTGCGCAACAGAACCTGATAATCAAATCGTAATTGAGAATGAATCTTCGCTTACCCGCGTTGATGCACCCATTGTAATAAAAAGAGAAACTCTTGAAAAGAAAATGGGTACGATACCAGAGGATCAATTTCCTATGTTCTACTCTGAGACATATGGCAATATTTCGCCGCAAACCGACGATACAAATGGCGATGGTACCTGGGATGAATTATTCTTCCTGGTAGATATGGAACCCCAAAGTGAAAGAATTTATAATATCACACTGGTTTCCGGAGAAAACATTCCTGTGCTTGATCCAAGAAGTAATGCTCGTTTAGCAGAGATTGATGAAAACGGAAATTATATTGCGCAAAAGCAAGCCAAACGCATTGATCAAGAGGAGGGACTAGCTGGCGGAAAATTCCAAATGGAAGGTCCCGCGTGGGAAAACGATCTCGTTGGATTTAGAAACTACCTTGATTACCGCAATGGTATTGATATATTTGGTAAAACTACAACCCTTATGTCTCTTGATAGTGCAGGTATTGACCAAGACTATCATCAACTGCAAAAATGGGGTATGGATATATTAAAAGTAGGAACTTCTTTGGGTGCAGGATCATTGGCAATAAAAACAGATGAAGGGTTATATCCTGTGGGACCTGACGCTGAAGGGAGTGTTGAAATTGTTGCCGACGGACCATTAAGGTCTGTTGTAAGGTTTTATTTTGACAATTGGGAAGTAGAAGAAGGAAAAAATATTTCACTTGTACACACTGTTTCTATTTACGGTGGTGCTTGGTATTACGTTAGTGACGTGGAAATTTCCGGTAATACCAATGACCTCAAACTGGTAACAGGTATTGCCACTTTAGACCTGGATAATCAGGAAGTAAAATTCGAGGATTTTGATAATGGATATGTCGCTATGTCTACATTTGGACGACAGTCTATTGAAAAAGAATATCTTGGAATGGGATTACTTATTCCTGAGGAATATTTTGAAGACTATGCACATACAGATACGATTCCCGGATCAATCACCGATAGTTTTATAGCAGAAATGAGTATACCCGAATCTGATCCTCTGCAATTTATGTTTTATGCTACCTGGGAATTATCCAACGAGGCATTTGCTTCCGGGAATGCCTTACCTGAGATTCTTAAAAATGATTCAGAAGCACTTTCGAATCCAATAAAATTCAGCATCCTCTAAATTTGTGGTAAACTTATCCATTGTAATTGATAAATCATGAATAATATTGTTGGTGTAATATCCGTATTAATCATCATGCTATCCGGTTGTGGAGAATCACCAGGTGAAAAGGATATTTTTTCTGTAGAAAAAGCGGAAGCATCATTAGAAAGAGCTGCTCAACAATACAAAAGGATGATGCAAACCATACCTGATAGCGTTTTACCCCGTACTTTTCAGAGCGATACGATGGTATACAGCAACATATACTGGTGGACCAGCGGTTTTTTTCCTGGTAGTTTATGGTATTTATACGAACATACCGGCGATGAAACGTTTATGGAGGAAGCCCGGAAACGTACTATGCTACTGGAACCAATTAAAAATGTCACCAATGATCATGATGTGGGTTTTATGCTTTATTGCAGTTATGGAAATGGATTGCGCATTACAGGAAATGAAAGCTATGCCGATGTATTGCTCCAGGGTGCAGCATCCCTTTCTACGAGATACAATCCGGTTGTAGGTTCTTTAAAATCATGGGATTGGTCCAAAAAATGGCAGTTTCCTGTTATAATTGATAACATGATGAATCTTGAGCTTTTGATGTGGGCGCATCAGGAATCATCCAATGATCAATATAAGGAAATTTCCCTTGACCATTCTTTCACTACACTTGAAAATCATTATCGTGAAGATCATAGTTGTTATCATGTTGTAGATTATGACCCTGAAACCGGCGAAGTACTGGAAAGGGTAACTCACCAGGGTTACTCAGATGAATCTGTTTGGGCACGTGGTCAATCATGGGGGCTTTATGGTTTTACCATGATCTACAGAGAAACAAAAGACCCGGCCTTTCTGGAAAAAGCAGAAAATATTGCCAACTTCCTCCTCAATCATCCTAACATGCCCGAAGACAATATCCCCTACTGGGATTTTGATGCACCCAACATTCCTGATGCATTAAGAGATGCATCAGCTTCATCGATTATGGCATCAGCATTATTAGAACTTAGTACATTTGCCGAAGGCGAATCCTCAGATTTTTATTTTCGGTCAGCAGAAAAAATACTTGCCACTCTTTCTGATGATCAATATCTGGCAAAACCTGGTGAAAACGGAAATTTCATCCTTAAACATAGCGTAGGACATCTTCCAGGAGATTCTGAAGTAGATGTACCCCTTACCTATGCCGATTACTATTTTATTGAATCCTTGATGAGATATATCCACTTAAAAAAGCAAACTAATATTTGATGTTTTATAGTCAGGTTTTCATCAACTTTTCAATAGCCATTTAAGAAATTTATTTTTTGTTATTCACAAAATTAGAATGAAATTTATAAAACAAATTCCTCTGTCGAGCTTTGAGAAAAAATAATCAGAAAAGTCATATGTATTGGCAAAGATTCAAACATATCTAAGAAAAACAGGACTTAAAATTAAAATGTATTTTAAGTCCTGTTTGAATAAAAAAAACTATGAAAAATAAGATTGTACAGAACAGAAGGGAAATTAAAATGCTAATTTTGCAATCAACTAAAACGTATTACAAAAGTTCTGAAATATCAAATTCATTTTTATAGAGGCTAAGGATTTCATCGACAGTAAGTATTTCTACCTTTTCAATTTTATTATTATTGGGAACATACCATACTTCAGCAAAAAAACCAAACAACGTATACAATTTGATATTAAAATATAAAAACTGTCTGGATGCAAGTTCGTTACCATGCTCAAAGAGCAGGTAAACTTTTTCTTTCAACGGATAATTATTAAACTGCATTTCGTCCATAAAGAAGGTTTTTCATCATAATATTAATTTGATTAAAGCGGTATGATGCAACCTCCATCTTACTGATTAATATACCATTGTGTTATTTGTGTAATAACACATATGAAGGTTTCATCATCAAAATTAATAAGTTAAATTGAAAAAATAAAGCTATCTGAATAAAAACATCGAATTTATGCAGATTAAAAAAAATATTCCGAATTTTATTACCATCATGAATCTGTTTTGCGGATCTGTGGCAATCGTACAGGTATTTTCAGAAATGTACGTTTGGGCTGCCATCTTGGCCGCCTTTGCCGCATTGTTTGATTTTCTGGATGGGTTTACAGCCCGGTTGCTTCAATCCTACAGTAAAATCGGAAAAGATCTTGATTCATTGGCAGATATGGTAAGCTTCGGTTTTTTACCAGCCACCGTAGTTTATCAATACTTACATCATTCTGTTTCTGTTTTAACCATCAATGAAAACAGTGTTTTGAAGTTTTTACCATATCTGGCATTCTCCATCGCTGTTTTTTCTGCTTTAAGATTATCAATTTTTAATGCAGACAATCAACAGGAAGAAAAGTTCATTGGACTACCCACACCCGCAAATGCCATATTTATTTTATCCATACCCCTGGTATTGGAAACCGGGTCATCAGATACAGTTCTTTTTTCTCTTTACTACGCTATGTTTCATTCTCCCATATTACTATTAGCTTTCACTGCATTCTCCAGCTTTTTGCTGGTTGCAAATATTCCGATGCTTTCATTAAAATTTAAAAATTTTTCTTTTAACAAAAACCGTAACCGCTATATTCTTTTATTTGCATCATTACTACTTATTTTGTTTTTAGGATTTTCAGGATTTCCTCTGATTATCGTATTTTATATTTTTTTATCGGTGACAGATAACATGCTATCCAGATAATACTTCAGTACTAAAAATGTATGTAAACAGAAAATCAGATATTGCCGGAAACGGAAAAAATTCATTAAAAATAATCGCTTATATTTGCACAAATGATAAATTATTTTACATAAATACATCCATTTTACCAACTATAATTTTAAAGGGAACTAAGAAATGGCTGATTTTCATCAATTAGGTACATTAGGAGAACAACTGGCAGTGAAATATCTTATCCAAAAAAAATATACAATACTGGAGCAAAACTGGCGCACCGGATCTCTTGAAATAGATATTATTGCGCGCATGGAAGACATACTTGTGATTATTGAAGTAAAATCGCGTGCTACTAATTTTTTTGGAGAGCCTGAAGAGTTTGTAACGAAAGCCAAACAAAGAAATCTGATTGTTGCTGCCAATAAATATATTCTGATGAATAACCTGGAATTAGAAACCCGTTTTGACATTATTTCAGTCTTGTTTAATAATTCTAATCACAAGATATACCATATAGAAGATGCCTTCTATCCGACTCTTTAAATAACCAGATTTTGGTCAGCATTCAAAGGATCAAAAAATATCATTTTTTCAAAAACAGGATAAACAATTTTTGCATTTAGCTGTTTTTCTTTATTGTTTTATTTACATAATCAGTATTAATTAACACTTATTTTTTTAAAACTATGGAAAACATACAGAATCAAGAGAAAGAACAAGAAGTAGTTAGATTACCTTTAATTGGTGATGCTGCCCCCTCATTCAAAGCAAAAACAACAGAGGGGATCATCAACTTTCCGGAAGATTATAAAGGGAAATGGGTAATTTTATTTAGTCATCCGGCAGATTTCACACCCGTATGCACCACAGAGTTTATGACTTTCGCTACCATGCAGGAAGATTTCAGAAAACTCAATACAGAGCTTATTGGTTTATCTATTGACAGTATATATGCACACATAGCATGGTTGAGAACCATCAAAGAAAAAATTGAGTTTAATGGCATGAAAGACGTGGAAGTAAAATTCCCTGTGATTGAAGACCTGAAAATGGACGTTTCCAGGAAATTTGGAATGGTGCAACCCAATGAATCCTCAACTCAGGCTGTGAGGGCAGTATTTATTATGGATCCTGAAGCGAAGGTACGTGCTATCTTATACTATCCCTTAAGTACAGGGAGAAATATGGATGAAATCAAGAGAATGATTATAGCGATGCAAAAAGCCGACAAAGAACAAATAGCCACACCTGCAAACTGGCAGCCCGGCGATGATGTGATAGTACCCCCTCCCGGATCATGCGGAAGCGCTAAGGAAAGAGTTGAAAGCCATGATGAGGATACATATTGCCTTGATTGGTTTATGTGTTTCCGGAAGGAAAAAAAATAATTTCTGAAAAAACAAAATGAAGAGGGTAAAACTCATTTGGGTTTTGCCCTTTTTTATTATTCAAAAGCGTGATCAAAAAACCAGAAATTAAAATCGATTTTTATCAAAAAAATACTTTTTTTTATCATTGAATTTCCTATTTTTGTTATGCTCAAATCAAAATAGTGTTTATTTAAACTTATATTTTTATGAAACAAATTACGACATTATTAGCGATCATTTTTATTAGTGCTCTTTCGCTTCAGGCAGGCAACAGCAGCTACCAAATTGATGATGCATCTGTAGATGCAATGTTTGAATCAGCCGAAGTAGTTGATCTAACTTTTTTTGAAAATAATGTAGCTCCAATTGGCATTGCCAATGCCCATAGTGAGGCATATTTTCAACAGGAGAAAGATCCGCTTGTAGCATTTTTGTTGTCCTGGTTTCTGGGATACCTTGGAATTCACAGAGCTTATCTCGGAACATCAACAGGCACCATTGTAGGATACATCCTTACTTTGGGAGGGTGTGGTATTATCGCTACAATTGACTGGGTTATGCTTCTAATCGGTTTAATCAATGATGATATCAGTCAATATGTAGATAATCCGAAGTTTTTTATGTGGTAATACCTGCAAAAAGAATTATTCCTTCTAAAACCTTGCCTTTACCGACAAGGTTTTTTTTATGAGTAATTCTTTCGGGTATTAAACACATGGGTTTTTTTATCGGTGTTAGTTGCTGCTTGAAGTAGATTAAAAATTATCCAACAAGTTTTCAAAGTATTCTTTTTGTTGCATGGATAATTGATCATTAGATACCAAGGCATTCATAAATTTTTTCTTTATCAAATCCACAAGCACTTCATCTTGAAATTTTTCTACAATTCTGAGGTGTTCATACAAAAAGATAAGATTGTCAGGATACATCTCAGACAGTTTCGAGGCATGGATATGAGCCTGAGGTAAATTGTGATCCAGTTCAAAAAATATTTTCATTAAAAAATAATTTGCATCGGTATGGATCAATTTGTCTTCCATTTTAGCCGCCTTTTTCAATTGTGCTATCCCTTTTTCCATATTGCCAGGAGGAAAATTGTTATATAATAAAAAAACAGGATAACGTTCTTTACCGAAATCAGACAAATAGTTGTAAACACCCATAGCAACTAAAACACCGGGGATTTGATCATCTTCTTCAGAGAACGACGTGATAAGATGTGAATATTTTCTTAGGTAGTTGAACGATTTTAAATAATTTCCGTTCATCAATGCTATCCTTACCCTTAAAGCATAAATATTCGCCAGGTGATAATCTGTAAAAACCGGGTTATTATCTTCAGAATATGCTGATATCAAGAGATTTTCGGCTTTATCGAGCGATTTATAATATTCTTTTAATATGATGGGGTCATGTTTTTGGCTGATCAACTTCCACCAAAAGAAATTCGCTCTGCTTAAATGTGTGAGAAAATGATGAGGATAATGCAAATGCATGTGTTTGATCAGAGAATCAGCTTTGCCAAAATCGAAGTGATATAAAGCCAAAAAAGATTTTTCATGAAATTGCTCTGCTGCTGGTATTTTTGCCTTCAATGATACATTGAATAATAATATAAAAGGAAAAATACACCATGGAATATTCGCTCGTGAGAATATCTTCATTTGCTTACTCGCGGAAATTTTCAATACTAAAAATAAACAAAGATAAACTTTCTTTATAATCGGCAAAGGTTTTAAGATTTGATTGATCCGCAAGAAAGGTTGCCTGCCTGATGCCCCCAAAATAAAATGACTGAAACAATCCCAGACCTGTTATAAAACCGGTAATGTAAAGTCCCTGCCACATCAAAACACCAGCAACTGAAAGAGCAAAGAGTTGCGAACCTGCATTTAGAAATCCTTTTCCGGGATATCCGGCATAAATATGACCACTACCTGGCAAAAAGGTAGAAAGCATGCCTGCTTTTTTATCAGATTTTTCTACCGGCCATTTGCAACTACAAAAGAGATGGTCGATTTCTGCACTCAAACTATCTTTTAAGACTTCAGAGGATATAGTTTTTTCTATTAAATCCAAGGCATGTAATTGAGCTTGTTCCCACCTGCCAAGCATAACATTGACAAGAGCTAATAATCGTTCAACCTCAATTGTTTCGCGCAATTTGGGATAATAATGATCAATTTGTGAAAGGAAAGAAAGACTGGATGCATAATTTCCTGCCATATAATCACAAAAGGCCATCTGGAAAAGTACTTCCTGATGCAGATCAGCATAGGTATTAACATGAACAGACCTTTGCAAATCATTGCGAGCTTTGGCAAATTCACCTAATTGCTTTAAAGCTTCTGTTCTTTTCAGATTGGCAATGATTTTATTTTGTGAATCTTCGGATGTAAAATATATGCGCTCGAAAGCTACAGCAGCTTCAAAATATTTTCCTTCTTCCAATAATTTATCAGCATCTTCAAAAATAGTTGATTCAGCTGCTAATGTAAGATTAGTCAGGGAATAATTTGCGTAAAGGAATATGCATATCCAATAAAATACGTTGATCAATTTCATAATTAAATTCATTTTGCACCCGTTTAACAGCTACTGCACTACCCCATACATTGCCTGTATAAAAAATACCAGACACAATAGCAGAAATAATAAAAAAGGGATTTTTTGCACCCAAAGTGGCATATAAATCGTAGGTTGTTGCCAGGAGTGCACCTGTGTAAAGAAAATTGGCAATTCCTTCCGATGTTTTGCCGGCATAAATTTTTCCAGCTCCCGGAACCAGCATAGACATGAATCCGGCCAAAAAAAACGATTTTCGAGGCTGGTTTTTTATTTGATCGTAATAAGATTTAAAGTTTTTTTCCTCGGTTTGGGTAAGAAAAAAGTCGTTGTTTAATCTTTTCCTCAAGTTTTGATAACTTTCCATATCTCTATCTAATAAAGCAAGACCAGCATATTGAAAGTTGCGCATATAAAAAAACCTTGTGCCGGAAGAAAAATCAGCAGAAGACAACAATTCACCGGAAAGATTTGTATTATCGAGATAAGCGTAATTATAAGCGGCAAAAAACAAAGATTGATGAAAAAAAGGGCTTTCATTACTCACTTTAGTAAGATAGTTTGCAGAAGTTTCAAGGTCTTTTTGCCCGTATAATATCCATCCCAAAAGAAAATTCAAAGAATCTTTTTGTGATTTTTTTTGAGGTTTCAAATCTTCAAGAACAAAAAGAGCTTCTTTAAAATGGCCACGCCCCATCAGATGCTGCGCAAAGCTCATTTCATGGTCAAACTGCGCTTTATTTTGAGAGGTAACATCATTTATACCACCTACCCAATAAAACAAAAAAAGAGAAATCAAAAACCGGGGAACGTACATCAGCGCTTCATTTTATATATTTCGGTAGATTCCATTACTTTCCCGTTTTCAGAATTAAGTTGTAATGGATGGACATCAAGAGCTGATATACGGTTGCATCTCATCAGCCGGTCAGACGTGGAGAAAATGCCTTTGAACAGACCATATTCAATTATTAGTTGCTGACTAAAATTTGAACAGGAAATGTGATAAAGACATTCGGAAGGCAACTGCGGGGATATATAACCCTGATAAACAAACATAAGACTACCCAACAACAGGCGTACAGGATTATATTTAATCACCCATTGATCGGATCGCGACCTCATAAATGTAACAGAGGGCTTATGTATATGTTTTTTTTCATCTACTACTTTTGATTTAAGGATATCAACATCTTTTTGCGGATGATGAGCATTTAGTTGTTGAAAAGCTGATACGGAGAACAAAAGCAAGATCATTAAAAATTTACGGGCGTGTTTTTGCATTTTCAGGTATTTCAAATTGAAACCAGGGACTATTGGCCTGTCTGTTGGTTTTAATATCTTTAAAAAGAATCCTGTTAATGATGCTATCATTGGCAACATATTCAAATTCCGTGATTCTTGTTGGGATGGATACATCAGCAAAATTCTGATATTGTGAGTAATAAACTTTTTTTACCAGGTTTCGCTGTGCATCGTAGTAAGCGACATGCACAGGTAAATAATTTTCATGAACGATTTTAATTTTGTTGTAAAGATGATACAGGGCGGGTGGAGGAAACCATTCTGTAACCATCAGTCCATCTTCAAAATTAACATTACTTTGCTGAAAACCAAAATCTGATAATCCCAGATCCTGTGTTTTTCCCATTAAAAAGAACTGAATAGTTCCGGTAGTCGTACTATATTGTTCACCCTGTTCATAAACCACAGTATTGTCGTTTTCATCAAAAATAGTTACCTCCCCTACTCTATTGGCAATCAGAATCTTTCCCGGAGGATTTGTATACCTTGTAAGCATCTTACCGGTTGGGTGGTCATAAAATATTTCAGCTTCTACTTTTACAAGTTTTCCTTTTTGTAAAATACCTGTTTCCATTACAAATGAAATCTTTTCTATAGTTTGTACTCCAAACGACGAAAAAAAGAAAAACAAAGCAAATAATAGCAGTTTTGCAAAAACAGAAAAACGAAAAATGTTCATCCTGAAAAATTAAATTAAACGATAATAATTTTATTTTTAGCCTAACGATTCATTCTTAACAACCTCAGCCCGATCCTAAAGGTAGTGCCTTGTGGTGATGAACTCTTGACCATGATTTTTCCTTTGTGATAATTCTCAATGATTCTTTTGCTGAGAGAAAGTCCAAGACCCCACCCCCTTTTTTTACTTGTAAAACCGGGTTTAAAAACAGCGCCGAAATCAGATTTTGGAATCCCTTTTCCGGTATCGCTAACATCAATGTAAATAAATTGAGAATTGCGTGTAATTTCAAATGTGATTTTCCCAGAGCCAGACATGGCGTCAACAGCATTTTTACATAAATTTTCAAGTACCCATCCGAATAAATTCAGATTGAGAGGAGCCTCATCATCACCATCGGGGAGTGGGATAATGTGAAAAGAAACTTTTCCAGAAGTTCTGGTTCTCATATAGTTTACCGTATTCTCAACTGCTTTTAATACCGACTGGGATTTCAGTTTAGGAGGCGATCCTATCTTGGAGAATCTCTCGGTAATATTTTCAAGACGTGAAACATCTTTTTGAATTTCTTTGATGGTTTCATCATCAACTCCTTTCATTTTGAGTAATTCTATCCATGCGATCAGCGATGAAATAGGAGTACCCAATTGGTGTGCAGTTTCTTTAGACATTCCAACCCACACCTGGTTTTGTTCGGCGTTGCGTGCAGTGCTAAAAAGCAAATAGGAAACCAGGAGAAAAATGCCAATTACAAGAAGCTGAGCAAAGGGATAGTACCTGAGTTGGGTAAGTAAAAAAGAGTGTGTGTAAAATACATGACATTCGCCATGAACAGGCAGTTCAATAATGATAGGTTGATTGTTGTAGGCCATTTCATTAATGACTTCCTGTACTTTATTTGGGTTGTCAAGATTTGTTTCATCAATATTTCCGGAGGCAATTATATTGGTTCTCAAGCTATCTGTAATAATTACAGGCACGTTAGCTGAGTTTATTACTACCTCGCTCAGGAAAGAATCAATGAGATCATCCATTACCGTTCTCATTTTTGTAAATATCCATGAATCCTGATAATAAAGGAAATCTGTCTGATTGGCATATTCAATCTTTATGGGTGGGTAAACAGAAAATTGTTCTTTCAGTTGACCTGAAAATTTTTGTCCTTCGAGTTCCGGAGAAGGTTTGTTTTCATCTTCTGTGAGATTTCGATAGGTAACAATTTCATTATCTGAGTTTACAACAATAACCGGGATGGTAGTATTTTCTTCAATGATTCTGGCATAAAAAGCAATATCATCTTGTTCATCTTCAATAAATCTGCGGATAGCCAGTGCCCACAATTCTACTTTTTTTCTTTCTTCATTGCGCATCTCCTCAAAAAAATCTTCGGTGATTCTTACCAGGTTTGCCCTGTTTTGCACAGCATCTGCCCAAATACGTACTTTTTGTTTTTCATCTTCTGCAATTTTATTCACAAGTATATTTGTGTAATACAATGATAAGATTACAATCACTGCTGCAAATCCAAGCAGGTATAATTTCCACCGTTGTTTTTTTTCGTATATGTTCAATTTTTTTCTTTTGATTAAATTTTGTTATTCTTACTTATGATTGCCTTCGTTCATCAAAATTTCTCTGCCTATGAGCATATCTGTTTTATGCTGTTGGGTAACTTCAGGATATTTCAGTTCAATTGACTGAAGTTTTTCCACAATTATCTTGCTTACTACCAGTCGCATATACCATTTTTTATCAGCTGGTATTACATACCAGGGAGCCTTTTTATGGTTTGTTTTGTTGAGCATATCACGGTAGGCAAATTGAAACTCGTTCCAATACTGCCGGTCATTTATGTCGTTCATAGTAAATTTCCAATTCTTATATTCATTATCAATTCGTGATAAAAATCGCCGTTTTTGTTCCTCAAAAGATAAATGCAAAAAGAATTTGATAACAAGAAACCCATTATGAACCATGTATTTTTCAATATTAACAATATCCTGGTATCTTTTTTTCCAGAAATCTTCATCGAGATGCAGTTTGGCATGATAAAACGGCAAATTTTGTTTCGACAAAATTTCAGGATGCACTTTTGCTATCAGCACCTCTTCATAATAAGAACGGTTAAAAATACCAATATTTCCTCTTTTAGGCATATTTTTCATACAGCGCCACATATAGTCGTGAGCGAGTTCTTCTTTTGAAGGCGCCTGAAAGCTCGTTACATGGCACCCCTGAGGGTTTACACCAGACATTACATGTTTTATCACTCCATCTTTACCAGCAGCATCCATGGCCTGTAGTATGATGAGCACCCCATATTTGGCCTGTGCATATAGTTTACTTTGCAATTTTCTGAGTTCATCAATCTGGCATTGAAATTCTTCTTGTGTATCTTTTTTGGATGTATATTTTTCAGAAAACCCCGGGTCATGTTTTTCTAATCCTTCTGACTTTACATACAAAAATTTTCTTGTCTGTTCCATCTTTTTATCACTACATTTTACATTAAGGGGTCAAAAGTAAAGAAATTATCAGATAAAAGCATTTTGAAGATTCAATAAAGATTCTGTAAAAAAGAGATATGATTGACAGCAAGACTTCATTTTTGTCTTTACTAATCCCACTCAATAATAAACTTTCCCTTTTCTCTTTCCCGCATCTCTTTTTCTTCTAATTGGCGTTTTGTGGGATTAATGAGTGAACCATCGGGCAATGTATCCGCTTTCGGACTTCCAAATTCCTGCCGTAGAGTTCTGCCAAGGTTTTTTCGTTCTTGTTTAAAATCTTCAGAAAGTTTTTCTTTGGCGGCTCTGGTATCATAACTAAATACTGGATCGTCGATGTTCCCGGTAACCCTCAGAAAAAGTTTTGTACGTCCTAACCCATCATCTATAATCTGACCATATTGTTCCTGTGGATTACTGTTTCTTTTATTTTCTTTTGCCAGAAGTTCTGACAGTAAAACCTGAAGCCGGTAATTAATAGTATTATCAAACTGATGTTGACCAGATATACGAATATTCATAGCATTGGAGTTTATTTCCATATCGGGGATAAACAGGGTTTGATTCCGGATAGAGAATTTGTTTTCAAGAGTAGAAAACCTTACCTGGTTGAGTTCACTTACCCTGATAAATCTCGACAAAGCAAGCATGGGTCTGTAGTTGATCAGTTCACCTTTTTCAACTTTTACATCGGCGGAAGTTTCAAGCGTATTCCAATCTATTTGCAGCGATGGAGACCAATTGGCAACAAATCTTGCATCAGCAAAAATTCGCCCTTTCAGATTTTCATCTACAATACTGGATTGTCCGAAATTACCCATTTGGTAAAAAAGTTCACGGACATCCACATCAGTAATTTTTGCATTTGAACCCATTACCAAAAAGTGTTCATTTTTGCCATTGATAAATCCATTAGCTTCAATTTTTCCCTGCATAGTATTCATAGATATTTCATCGGCATACAACACCTGATCGTTCAGGGAAAGCCCGCCCTTTAGATTGCTGGCTTTAAATTTACGAAAATGCAGATGAGCAATATCTGCATGTAAGTTAAAACTCAGTTTTTGGGGTAAAGACAAATGATGTATTGTGTCAGTATCTGAGGACTCTTCCTGAAGCAACTCATTAAAATTAAGGTTATTTGATTTTAAGCGGGCATTGGCAAAAAGTTTCTCATCTTCGAGAAAAAGCCAGGAAAAAAAATTACTGAAAGAACCCTGCATGGCAAAATCGCTCGAAGAAGCTTTTCCGCTAAAGTTATTCACCGCAATGTTATCGCCATTAAAAGAGACATCGCAAAAAAGATCTTCATATTCAACAGGACTATCTGCAACTAAAAATCCGATATTTTTTCCGGTCATAGTCCCTCTGAGTTGTCCTTTCAAAACATTATCAGTGATGTTTTTTTGGCGAAAAGGTATTGTACCCGAATATTCCGCATCGATTGTTAATTGCCCGTGTGCCTGATCAATGGAATTAAGATTTAACAGAAGTACCCAGGCATAGGGATTAATATCAGAATGGATAGTAAAGTCAAAATGCGGCATATGAAAGTTCCGCATTCTTCCTTTTCCCCTGATTAGTCCCTTTTGTATTGTGGCAGAAAACTCTTCAAGAGTAATTTCAGATGTGTAAAGGTTTCTTTTCTCTCCATTCTGAAAACTTCCTATCAGAGCAAGTTCTTCGAGTTCGAGTTTATTATTTTTTACATTGCCGGATCGTATTCCAAAATCGGCAGATACAGAGGGGTTGGATGAAGAGGAATAATAGCCTTTGATAATGGCATCAAATTCGAGGAAACCATTGCTTTTGTAATCAACAAAATGTTTGGCATAAGTAGGGGGCAATGCAGAGAATAAGCTCTCAATCTGAAGATCGTTTCCGGAAATATTGAGATTTAAAAAAGGATTGTTGGAAGATAGATCAACAAGTCCTTCTGCAAAAAAACTAAGATCATCAAGAGAGAACAAACCTTTTGTAAATGTAAAAGCCTTATTATTTTTGACATCGAAACCAAAGTCGTAAGAGAAAAGATGGTTATCTAACATTTGTACATCATCCAATGTTAGTTCAATCAATTGAGAATCGCCCCTGATCTTCATCCTGAAATCATTACTTGCAAAATCACCTTTCAGATTAGTTTGGGATATTGATGACTGGATATAATGATTGTTTACAAGGTCTGAAAACCTGAAATGGAGGTTTTGGAGATTAAAACTTTTTACTTCAAAAGCAAACTCACCTGAGGAATCAGATGATTTGTCTATGTTCCAAAAGGAGAAGTTGTTAAAATTTTGATCAAAGAGTTTAATATGCAAGGATGCATCTCTTATGCCTATGTTTCGTACGGTATACTTTTTTGTCAGAAAATCAAGTATACCAAATCTAAAATAAGATTTACGGGCACTTAAAAGGGTATCTTTTTCTATGTTTTGGAACCTTACTCCATCGGGATGAGTTTCTTTTATAAGTATATTGGTAAAAGTGATGGAAACGTTTGGAAAATGGCGGAAAAGATCAACATTTATATCATCTACAAAGATTTCAGTAGTTATACCCTTATTGATATAATCAACAAAACCTTTTTTTATTTGATCCTTGTAGGCATAAGTAAGAATAGCGAGAATGAGAATGATAACAAAAATAAAAATCAATCCGGAGAAGAGAGATATCCGGAGAAAAGAATTGATCTGTTGCCTGTGATAACTAAAAAATGAAAACATTAAACATAAGAATGTTTGAAACCATAATCCGAATTCATTGCCGCTACCAGTTGATTTACGCGCTAGCGAATTTACTTCATTTTCAAAAAATTAATTTCATTTTCGGACAATATTCTGTATTTACCTCTGGGGAGGTCTTTTTTAGTCAGTCCTGCAAAAGTTATTCTGTCAAGTTTTTCCACTTTATAACCCAGTGTTTCAAAAAGTCTTCTCACTACTCTGTTTTGTCCTGAATGCAATTCAATACCTACTCTTTTCTTATCATCAGATTTGCCGGTATAGGAGATATCATCGACCTGTATTTTTTCACCATCCAGTTCTACACCCTCAGCAATTGTTTTCATATCATTTTTGGAAATTGGTTTATCCAAATCTACCTGATAAAGTTTTTTAACGCCAGAACTTGGATGTGTAAGTTTCTTGGTCAGCGATCCATCATTTGTAAGCAGCAAAACCCCTGTTGTATTTCTATCAAGTCTTCCTACTGGAAAAACCCTTTCGTTGCATGCATTTTTCACCAGGTCAAGAACTGTTTTCCGTCCCTGTGGGTCATCAACAGTTGTAATGAAATCTTTGGGTTTATTAAGTAAGATATAAACTTTCTTTTCAGAAGTTAATGTCTGTCCGTTATAAACAACAACGTCGGTTGGTAGAATTTTGGTACCCAATTCCGAAACAATTTTTCCATTTACGGTAACAGCGCCTGAGGCGATAAGTTGATCTGCTTCCCTTCTTGAGCATACTCCTGAGTGGGCAATAAACTTATTCAGTCTTATTGATCCATCATCGGCAGATTTTT
>CAYPFV010000013.1:0-37465 GCA_964410015.1 uncultured Bacteroidales bacterium | reverse complement strand
CACGGAGAAAATTACAAAACTGGTTTTTTGGCGAGCTCCATCTGACCTATTTAATAAAATTATAAACAGATGAAAAAGGCAAGTAAAAGATTCTATTACGAAATCCCTTAAAAACAACATTTTTCAAATCACACAATTAAACACGATTAACATACAGTAGTAATAATCAGGTTTTAATATTTGTTTATAACAACTAATGTCTTTCAATTATGTCAAATAAGAATCAAAAATTAAGAATTACCGATACCACACTGAGAGATGGCCATCAGTCATTATGGGCCACCCGGATGAGAACAAAAGATATCATGGGTATTATCGATACCATAGATCAGGTAGGATATTACTCGCTTGAAGTCTGGGGAGGAGCAACCTTTGATGTATGTCTCAGGTATTTGTACGAAAACCCTTGGGAAAGATTAAAAAAAATAAAAGAAAAGGCAAAGAATACTCCCTTGCAGATGCTCCTCAGAGGACAAAATTTGGTAGGATATAAAAACTATCCTGATGATTTGCTTGAAAGATTCATCGAAACAGCAATTCGCAATGGCATTGATATTTTCAGAATCTTTGATGCATTGAATGATACACGAAACCTTGAAGCTGCAATTAAATTTGTAAAAAAATATGGTGCACACGCTCAGGGTACGCTTTCCTATACTTTAAGTCCGGTTCATACCGTAGAAAAATATGTTGCCTATGCGAAAGAACAAGTGCAATTGGGCATCGATTCTCTCTGTATTAAAGATATGGCTGGTATTCTTTCTCCTGTAAGATCGCAACAATTGGTTTCGGCACTCACAAAAGAAATCGATATACCCATACAGGTTCATTGCCATTCCACCAGCGGTATGGCACAAACCGCCTATTTTGAAGGGGTAAAAGCCGGTGCAGGAGCCATTGACTGTGCATCGACATCTATGGCAGGGTTTTCATCACAACCACCTGTTGAAACAATTGTAGCTATGTTTGAAGAACTGAATTACGATTTAAGTCTCGATGGCGATGCGTTAAGAAAAATAAATAAATACTTTGCAGATCTTACACCTTCGCGCACAAAAGGTAGAAAATACGAACCATATATCGATTCAGAGATTCTTGTGCATCAGATTCCTGGTGGCATGATTTCGAATTTCAGATCCCAACTCGAGCAACAGGACGCTCTTGAAAAACTACCAGAAGCCCTGGAAGAAGTCACCAAAGTACGTGAAGACCTTGGATTCCCCCCCCTGGTTACTCCCACCAGTCAGATTGTTGGCACTCAGGCTGTAATGAATGTGCTGACCGGAGAAAGATATAAGATCGTACCCCAGGAGGTTAAAAATTATGTAAAAGGCATGTATGGATTATCTCCAAACCCCATAAAAAAAGAGTTTATTAAGAAAATTCTGGGCGATGAAAAACCCATTAATCACAGACCTGCTGATGATCTGCAACCCATCCTGCCCGATGTAATGAAAAATGTTTCCAACCCGAAACTGATAAAAGGTGAAGAAGACATTTTGTCCTATTGTCTGTTTCCGGAAATAGCAACAGAATATTTTCATTGGAGAGAATTGCCCGAAGATCAAAGACCCCTTTCACCAGCCGACAGGGAGGTTCAGGAATTGGAAAAAATAAATCAATACCAAAAAGATGCTGAAAAATATAGCGCAAATGGTGGAGCACTACCCTCAGAAACTTCTTTAGATAACGACATTAAAAAAATGCTTCACAAAGAAGATTATGATGGTATTTCCTCTTTGATGGATAAAGCATCCAAAATGCAACTTAATGAGCTGGTTATCAGAAAAGGGGATTTTAATTTCGCTATCAGTACCGGTTCTTCCAACGGATCAACAAGGGTATTGAAAACCCAGGAAGTAGCTCCTGTTCAGCATGAACCAGTAAAAGAAACAAAGCAAGTGCAAACAGATAATCAGGTAAAAAGCAATACATCTGTTGAAAAAAATATTCCTCCATCGGGTGATACCATAGATTCTGTAATGGCCGGAACTTTCTACCGTGCCTCTGGTGAAAATGCTCCACCTTTTGTGGTGGAAGGAACTGAAGTGAAAAAAGGGGATATCATTTGTATTCTTGAAGCCATGAAACTGTTCAATGAAATACAGGCACCATTTGATTGTAAAATCAATCGTATCCTGGTAGAAAATGCAGCAAAAGTTACAAAAGGTCAACCCATTATGGAAGTTGAAAAACTTTAGTTTATTGAAACTTTTATTTCAAACCATAAAACCATTGTTTCGACAATGGTTTTTTTTGTTTTTATTTTTGAGAGATTAACTAACTGTTCCCTATACCAAAATTTTTATAAAAATAGATGTGCATAATGAATACTTTTGTTTAAATTTATCCAGGCAATTATTAAAGTACAGACAAAAGTTAGACTTAAAAAATTTAAACCATGCAAAAATATATGCTAACCCTCTTTTTAGTGATTATAAATGCTGGAATTGTTTTGGCCCAACAAACTGATACGGTACGAATTGGTAACCAAAATACAATGAATGCAGAAAAGCTTTACAACCAGGGAATTTCATATTACGAACAAGGCAATCTGGAAAGAAGCCTGGAACTGTTTAATGCTTCCATTAATGAGAATCCGGATTTTTACAGAGCCTATTACAACAGAGGAATAGTAAAATTTGAGACCGATGATTATATTGGTGCATTAGTTGATTTCGATAAAGTAATTGCTGAAATACCCAATTTTGCCATGGCTTATCTGGCCAAAGGTATTTTACACCGTGAACAGGATAAACCAGAAGAAGCTATTGCCAGTTTCTCAGAAGCTATCTCCGCTAAGGACAACTTTTATATGGCTTATTATTACAGAGGAATTACTTTCTTTGAAACCAAAGAATATGCAAAAGCTATGTCAGATTTCACCAGATGCATTGAAATAAAACCTGATTTTGCCTATGCCTATAACGACAGGGGAAGTAGCCTTCGCAAAATGGGTGAACTGAAGGCAGCATTATCAGATTATCAGCAAACTGTTTTTCTTGACAACACTATGTATCTCACATTCAACAATATGGGGAGTTTGAGCATTGAACTGGAACAATATAATGAAGCAGTTGAATACCTAACTACAGCAATAAAAATACAACCCGGATATATCAATGCACTAAACAACAGAGCAATTGCCTATACACATCTTGAAAGATTTGATGAGGCACTCAGCGATCTGAATGAAGTGATAGAAAATGATCCGGAAAATGCAGTTGCTTTAACAAACAGAGGTATCGTTAAATATAGACTCAATGATTATGATGGAGCTGTTGCTGACCATACATTGGCCATTGAAAATAACCCTCGTATGGGTGATGCATTCCTGAATCGGGGTATTGCAAAAGAAATGATGCGCGACAGGCAAGGTGCAAGGCAGGATTGGATAAGGGCATTCGAGTTAGGCATTAAAGAAGCTAAAGAGTACTTGCAGTGAGATCAACAGACCTATTGAAAATTTAATTTGAAAAACTTCCTCCTTCAGAATGCCTGAACTTATTGACAGATAACGATCAAAAAAAATAAAAAATGAACAATAAAAAAATCACTTCTTACTACTATCAAAGTCGTATAATAAAATGCCTCATGAAGAATATTTGTACTTTTCTGTTCATACTGGTTCTGCTGGACCCATTTTCTTATTTAGGGGCACAAAATAAAGAATTTTCCAAAGCACATTTTTCGCACGATAAAAAAGGGTTGCGTGAAGCCAAAAAAAATCTGAAAAAAGGAAATGATCTTTATAATGAGGGGTGGGGAAATTACGAAAAAGCACTTAAATACTTTTTGGAAGCTTACCAGTTTAACCCCGACAATGCACGGCTCAATATGCAAATAGGAGAGTGCTATCTTTATTCAGCATTCAGAGATAAATCAATCCCTTATCTTGAAAAAGCAATTGAATTGAATGTGAATACCCTGGAAGTGTTTTTCCTAATGGGCGTGGCCTATCAACAAAATTATATGTTCGACAAAGCAATTGATCAATTCAGGTTTTACCGGCAATCGCTCTCACCACAGGAAATTATTCAACAAAAAAACAGAATCGACAAAAGAATCAGTGAGTGCGAAAATGCCATACAAATGGTTCAATCTCCCCAAAGGGTTTTCATTGATAATTTGGGCGAAAAAGTAAATTCTGAATATGATGATTACAGCCCGGTTTTTTCACCCAATGGCGCACAAATGTATTTTACAACACGGCGTCCGGTGGGCAAAAAAAATAAAGTCGACGAGGTAGATCATAAATACTACGAAAATATTATGGTCTCTCAAAAACGTGGTGAACACTGGACTGAAGCAACCCTTCTTCCCGGAAGAATAAACAGTAAATCGCACGATGCCATAGCGGGCACCTCCACCGATGGAAATTCTATGTTTGTATACAGAGGTGAAAAGGGTGGAGACCTTTATGTTAGCAGATTTAAAAAAGACAAATGGTCTAAACCTAAAAAACTTCCTGCTCCTTTTTCTGTGAAAGGTAGTCAGGAAACCAGTATCGTGTTTTCTTCCGATGGAAGGCAGGCATTTTTCATCAGTGAAAGGTCTGGTGGATATGGAGGAAAAGACATCTGGACTTCACAGAAAAACGAAAAGGACAAATGGGAAGATGCTGTAAATCTTGGTTCTACTATCAATACCGAATTTGATGAAATAAGCATATTTCTGGCAGAAGATGATGTTACTCTCTATTTTAGTTCGCAGGGGCATAATTCAATGGGAGGTATGGATATTTTTAAAACCGAATTCAGAAACGGACGATGGACGCAACCTGAAAACTTAGGGCACCCAATAAATACACCTGGAGACGATATGTTCTTTGTGCTCGAACCTAAAGGAGAAAAAGCATTTTATTCTGCCATTAAGCCCGATAATTTGGGAGGTAGTGATATTTTTATGATTACATTCTTAGGACCAGAAAAACGACAATCTTCTCCTGCTCTCAACGATTTTATTGCACATCATACAAAACCGCTTGATTATAACCTGATGGAAAACCAGGTTGATGTTCCGGTTATTCCCATGACAATCTTGAAAGGCAAAATTCTTGATTCTCAAAACCAGAACCCTGTAAATGCGATTATTGAATTGTATGATAATGAAACTGAAGAATTGCTCGCAGAGTTTACGAACAATAATGAAACGGGTGAGTATTTGATATCTTTACCGGGTGGAAAAAATTATGGCATCTCTGTAAATGCAGAAGATTATCTTTTTCACTCTGAAAATTTAAAGGTGGCTGAAAATGACATTGCCAGAGAAATCATAAACAATATAAACCTGAAAAGAGTTGAAGTGGGTGAAAGTATTGTTTTGAATAATATTTTCTTTGATACCGGAAGTTATAAACTCTCCAGAGAATCATATGTTGAATTGGGGATTCTGATCAAACTCCTTACCGATAATCCATCCATAAAAATTGAGGTGTCTGGTCATACAGACAACGTGGGTTCTGCCGCTGTAAACAAAAGAATATCGGAACAAAGAGCAAAAGCGGTAGTGGATTTTCTGATAGAAAGAGGCATTGATGCTTCACGACTTACTTTTAAAGGATACGGATTTGATAAACCCGTTGCAAGTAATGATAATGAAGAAGGACGTCAAATGAACAGAAGAACTGAATTTGAAGTGATTGAAAAGTAAAACCATCTGACGGAAATGCAATCAGGCAGGAGGACTTATGTCATGAATGCTTGCTTCAGCAACAACTTTTACCCTGTAGCGCCCATTTTCGTAATTTGTTTCACTGCATACGATCTTCAGGTTGCCTATATTGAAATTCACATTTTTCCGTATCAAACTTCTTTCTGCCTCTGATGCCGGATCAACTTTGTTTTTATGGTCATTTTCACCGTTTCTTTCTGAGAAAAAGCTCTGATACAAATAAGCAATCTGGATTTGTGCATCTATTCGCGCCCTGTTTTTGGCCATGCTTTCCCTTTTGTGAATAAATATACCTTCTGCCCGTAAAGTATCCTTGCTGAAATTCTTAAACTCTTTCCCATTGCAAATAAATATTTCTTCAGGTATTAATATTTTCTTTTCTTCTGTCTTCATATAATCACATCGGTGAAAAATAAATACCAATACCAACAAGGTGATAATTCTTAAGCTTTTTTCCATCCAACGATAAGTTTTCCTATAAAAATTCCATGTGTTATTACACACAAAAACAATGATTTAATGATCAGTGAAATGAGGTTACATCATACATTTCAATCAAATTATTATATGATAAACCGAGCCATGACAATACTATTGACAAACATGTGGAAGATTATAATCAGGCAACAAGGTAAAAATTACAAAACCAGTATTTTGGCCAGCTACATCTGATCTATTTAATTAATTTAGAACAGATCAAAGTGATGTTGAATAAAACTACAGCAATTCGATTAATATATCTCAGATTTGCGAACAGACTGCTAAATATAGTTAATTTATCAATCTAAATGAAGTTTATAAAAAATATTTTAGCTTTCACCAGGGAAATAACCAGAAGACTTTCGTGTTTTAAATTAAAAAAGAATTTTCAAATCTAATTTGTAATTTTGCCGGAAAATTTTTAATAATCAATTAAAAGAGATATTGAAGAGACGATCGTCTTCATCCAATAATTTATCTGTAATTGAATGTTAAAACCGAAACTGGATTCATTTTCAGTATTATTCTTAAGTCCACTCCGAAAACTTGTTTTCGGCAAATCTGTGTTCATTTTCATTTTTTAAACACACTGATTATCTGGATTTAGCATCTGTGTAAATCTGTGTAATCTGTGGATAATATACTTTTCAGAGTGGACTCATTCTTTAAATCTAACTGAATTCATTTTTTTTTTGATGAACAAATCATTTTATAAACCAATCAGACCAATAAACTACCGGTGTCTTTTCTGCTTATTCATGTTGTGTATGATCTCAATTCCTCTGAAAGCACAGGATAATCTGTCGGTTTTGATTTTTGATGGGAAAAATATCAGTACAACAACACCTGAAAAATGCATTGATTTTGGGTTTTTACAGCGAAAACAAAGCATGAACTATACTTTGCAGATAAAAAACCAATCTGATATTCCATTGAAAATATCAAATGTAAGGGGTAGTTGTGGTTTATCAGTGCCTTCATATCCCAGAAAAACCATTGCTGCCAGGCAGCAGGATAAAATCAAAATACGCTATGATACTTCGCGTTTAGGCAGGTTTACACGCAACCTGACGATTCATTCCAATTCCGAAAAAAATATAACCATTATTTGCATCACAGGAGAAGTACAAACTCCAGCAAAACCCTGATTCAAACTATTCACCCATAATTTATATCTAAATATTATCAAACATGCCACAAATATCAGAAAAAGGTCGCAAAATGCCGGCCAGTCCTATCAGAAAATTGGTACCCTATGCCGAACAAGCCAAAGAAAGAGGTGTAAAGGTATATCATCTCAATATTGGTCAACCCGATATTGCCACACCCGAAGCAATGCTAAATGCTATGCACAACCTCAATATCAAAGTTATTGAATATAGCCATTCGGCTGGTATGTTGTCTTACCGGCAAAAAATCTGTACTTACTATGAAAAGCATGATATTCAGATAAATCCAGATGAAATTATTGTGACGGCAGGTGCTTCAGAAGCAATTCTGTTTACGGTGCAGTCTTGCCTTGACCAGGACGATGAGATCATCATTCCCGAACCTTTTTATGCCAATTATAATGGATTTGCCACTAGTGCCGGAGTAAAGGTAAAACCCATTATATCTAATATTGAAACCGGTTTTGCCCTGCCCCCTATAAGCGAATTTGAAAAGGCAATCGGACCCAAAACCAAAGCCATCATGGTTTGCAACCCCAATAACCCTACCGGTTATCTTTATTCAAAAGAAGAACTGGAAATATTGCGTGAAATTGTAAAAAAACATGATCTTTTTCTTTTTGCCGATGAGGTTTACAGAGAGTTTTGCTACGATAACAGGAAACACTATTCGGTAATGAACTTAAAAGGCATTGAAAACAATGTGGTACTTATCGACTCAGTTTCCAAAAGATATAGTGCCTGTGGTGTGCGAATAGGTTGTTTGATATCTCACAACAAGGAGATCATAAATACTGCCATGAAATTTGCCCAGGCACGCCTGAGTCCTCCTTCATTGGGGCAAATTGCCTCTGAAGCAGCTATGGAAACCCCCGATTCTTACTTTGTTGAAGTGTTGGAGGAATACCGGCAGCGAAGGGATACGGTGGTGAAAATGATGAACCAAATGGATGGAGTGCTCTGCCCTGTGCCCAAAGGTGCATTTTATGTTACTGCGAAATTGCCTGTTGATGATTCCGACAAATTTTGTCAGTGGTTGCTGGAAGACTTTCAATATAACAATCAAACCGTTATGCTTGCCCCGGCAACAGGATTCTACTCTACACCAGGAGCCGGTAAAAATCAGGTGCGAATCTCTTATGTGCTGAATGTAGATGACCTCAAAAACGCAATGATTTGCCTGGAAGAAGCACTTCAACAATATCCGGGACGCATGCATCCAACCGAATTATAATTACCGCTTAAGGATTGATTGCATGATTCTGATAAGGTACATTTACCATTCAGAAGTGTTTCTGTGATCAGGAGTTTGAATTGTGTTTTACTGTTTCTTATTCAACTATCAATAATTCTTCCTGTAACTTTCAAAGCATTGCAATTCAGTGTTATGTTAGTTTTTGTCATGAATGCCTTCATGGCGTGATTTCCCAATATATATATCTTTATAATACCAATGTCCAACATGGGGTTTTGAAAATTTCTTTATGTTTTTCAAAATGTCAGGTTGATAACTTATGGCAAAATGTGAACAAGTTAAACAAAAAATCCAACGATTTTTGTATATTTTTGATATACAAACATTATAAAAGAAGGCATATGACAGATTTCACACATTTACATTTACATACAAATTTTTCTATCCTCGATGGTGCATCAAAAATTGATGTGCTGATGAAAAAAGTTGCAGATTCGGGTATGAATGCAGTTGCTATTACCGATCATGGAAACATGTACGGTGTAATGCATTTTACAAAGGCTGCCAAAGCTCATGGAATCAAACCCCTGATCGGTTGCGAAGTTTATGTGACTGAAACCAGCAGACACAATAAAAGAGGTAAGCAGGATCGCAGTGGGCATCACCTCATTCTGATAGCAAAAAACAAAAAGGGTTACGAAAACCTATCTAAAATTGTATCCATAGGCTTTCTGGAAGGATTTTATTATACACCCAGAATAGATAAAGAGGTTTTACGAAAATATCATGAAGGAATTATTGCCAGCTCTGCCTGTATCGGTGGCGAAATACCACAAGCTATTCTTAAATCGGGTGATGAAAAAGCCGAAGAAAAACTGCAGGAATTTATTGACATTTTTGGCGATGATTTTTATCTGGAACTTCAGCGACACGGACTGGAAGAGCAAGATATTGTTAACCGAAAACTTATAGAACTTGCCAGAAAATATAATCGCAAAGTAATTGCCACCAACGATTGCCATTACATAAACAAAGAAGATGCAAAAGCACACGATATTATGATATGTCTTCAAACAGGAAAAGACCTTGAAGACCCTGACAGAATGAAATACTCGGGTGAAGAGTATATAAAAACTCCAGAAGAAATGGCAGCATTGTTTCAAGATATACCTGAAGCCCTGACAAACACACGCGAAATCGTTGATAAAGTTGAAGAATATCAGATTACAAGAGACATTTTGCTACCCGTATTCCCACTTCCTGATGGGTTCGACAACGAAGATGACTATCTCAAACACCTTACTTACAGGGGAGCAGAAAGGTTGTATGATGAAGTTACCAACCTGATAAGGGAACGGCTTGATTACGAATTAAAGATCATAAAAGATATGGGGTTTGCAGGTTATTTTCTTATCGTACAAGACTTAATCAATGAAGCCCGGAAAATGGATGTGGCTGTAGGACCTGGCAGGGGTAGTGCTGCTGGTTCAGCAGTTGCTTTTTGTACTGGAATTACCAGCATAGACCCTATTAAATACAGTTTGCTTTTTGAACGATTCCTCAATCCTGAAAGGGTTTCAATGCCCGATATTGATATCGATTTCGATGATGAGGGACGCGAAAAAGTAATGGATTATGTGATCAATAAATATGGTCGTGAAAAAGTAGCCCAAATTGTTACTTTTGGTACGATGGGAGCAAAATCTTCTATACGCGATGTAGCAAGGGTTTTGAAATTGCCTTTGCCCGAAGCTGACCGGCTGGCGAAACTGGTACCCGAGAAACCGGGAACTTCACTTGACGATGCTTATAAAAACGTACCTGAACTAAAAGATGCCCTGCAGCACCCTAATCCGCTGATCAAAGAAACGCTCAAATTTGCAAGAATACTGGAGGGTTCCAACCGTCAGACAGGGATTCATGCCTGCGGGGTTATTATCGGTCCCACCGATCTTAAAGAATGCATCCCGCTGAGTACACAAAAAGATTCCGATCTGCCCGTTACCCAATATGACGGTAAGTTTGTTGAATCTGTCGGGATGCTCAAAATGGACTTCCTTGGACTGAAAACGCTTTCTATTATTAAAGAATGTGTGAAAAATATTGAACTTAGATACGGAAAAACCATTGATCCTGAGAAAATACCACTGGAAGATGAAAAAACATTCGGGTTATATCAAAGGGGTGATACCGTTGGCACTTTCCAGTTTGAATCAGAAGGAATGAGAAAATATTTGCGAGAACTTAAACCCAACAATATTGAAGACCTTATCGCCATGAATGCCCTTTACAGACCAGGCCCGATGGATTTTATTCCCGATTTTATCAATCGAAAACAGGGATTACAAAAAACCGAATATGCCCATGAATGGTTGGAAGAAATTCTGAAGCCTACCTACGGAATCATGGTTTACCAGGAGCAGATCATGCAGGCGGCACAAATCATGGCAGGTTATTCTCTTGGATCTGCTGATATTCTCAGACGCGCTATGGGGAAAAAGAAAAAAGAAGAAATGGATAAGCAAAAATCTATTTTTATAGAAGGGGCAACTAAAAAGGGCGTTCCCAGGAAAAAAGCCGAAGAGATTTTTAATGTAATGGCAAAATTTGCCCAATATGGATTTAACCGCTCACACTCTGCTGCTTACTCCGTAGTTGCCTACAGAACCGGCTATTTGAAAGCAAATTATCCTGCCGAATATATGGCTGCTGTGCTTACCAACAATTTCAGCGATATAAAAAAGATTACCCAGTTTATGGAGGAATGCCAGCGGCAAAGCATTCCTGTATTGGGTCCCGATGTTAATGAGTCTGCTTTTAATTTTGTGGTGAATGACAAGGGTGAAATCCGTTTTGGAATGGGCGCCATCAAAGGGGTAGGAGAGGGCGCTGTGGAAAATATAGTACAGGAAAGAATGGAAAACGGACCCTATAAAAATATTTTTGACTTCATGCAAAGAATCAATCTCAGAACCGTAAATAAGAGGGTTATTGAATCACTGGCAATGGCAGGTGCTTTTGATTGTTTTGAGAATGTACACCGGGCGCAGTTTTTCTGGTCGGAAGATGAAAACAGCGGTACTTTTACCGATAAACTAATCAAATATGCCAATGCAGTATCAAAAGACAGCAACTCTTCGCAGATGAATCTTTTTGGTGATAGCGAGGAAAGCGTTATACCTGATCCCGTTTTACCCGATTGTCCTATGTGGGGACAACTGGAGATGCTTAAAAAAGAAAAAGATGTAACAGGTATGTATATTTCAGGTCATCCACTTGATAATTTCAAAATACAGATTGAACAGTATTGTAGTCATAATTTATCAGACCTTACTGATCTGGAAAAATTACGAAACCGGGAATTGAGCTTTGCTGGTGTAATCATCGGAGTGCAACACAAATTTACCAAAACAGGAAAACCCTTTGGAAGTTTCACTATCGAAGATTACAATGAATCCCTCAATCTGACCCTATTCTCCGAGGATTACCTGAAAGTAAAGCACTTTTTACAAAAAGATAATTTTGTTTTTGTGAAAGCTACCGTTCAAACAAGGTTTAATAATCCCAATCAATTAGAAGTGAAAGTGAAATCGATGATGCTACTCACTGACCTGATTGAGAAAATGGCTACAGCTTTGCTTGTAGAAATCCCTATCACCGATATCAACGATGAATTTGTTGACTTTCTTATCGATAGAGTAAATAAACACAGGGGTAAATGCCGCTTAAGAATAAAATTTCACGATGACATGGAAAAAAACTCAGTGGAAATGCTTTCCAAGAAAATTAAAGTAGAACCTATTGGATTTTTAAACGATCTTTTGAAAAAAAATAAGTTTAAATATAAACTGAATTGATGAATATTTTTTAATTTTATCCCCTGCTTAGCAAAACAGTGAAATAAAACTTTTAGTTTTGTTTTACGTTGATCATAAATGACAGAAAAAATAATCTTATTAGTGTAAAATATCATTTAAATTTTTAAAAATTATGGCAGTTGAACTAACAGATAGTAATTTCGATGAGTTAGTATTGAAATCAGATAAACCCGTATTAGTTGATTTTTGGGCAGAGTGGTGCGGCCCCTGTCGAATGGTGGCACCTATAGTAGCCGAAATTGGAACAGAATACGAAGGTAAAGCTATTGTAGGCAAGTTAGATGTTGATTCTAACCCCGGAGTAGCTACAAAATATGGTATTCGGAACATACCTACCATATTGTTTTTCAAAAATGGTGAAGTTGCTGATAAACAGGTTGGGGCTGTACCCAAATCGGTACTTACAACCAAGATTGAAGGACTGCTGGGATAGAATATATGCATCAAATTTTATACCCAATATGCAAAAAGGGTGTCTGTAAATTGAGCAGCACCCTTTTTTAATGTATTTAGCCTCCGCTGTTTAGGCCTGTTCTAAATTCAGGTATTGGTACTTCGCTAGTCTTTAATAATCAGATTTTTCAGTAGCAAACTTCCTGTTTTCTCAACTGCGAACACCCTGAATCCTGTAAAAATATAAATAATTAATCAGTTTTGTTTTCTTCATAAAATCCTGTAGATTTTGAGTACATATTTTGAAAAAGTTCAATATAAAAAATTCGAAAATCTTGAATTACTTGCCAGGCAGGTTGTTGAGGGTTTTATTACCGGTTTGCACAAAAGCCCTTTTCATGGTTTTTCGGTAGAATTTGCAGAGCATCGAATTTACAATACCGGTGATTCAATAAAACATATCGATTGGAAACTATACGGACGAACAGAAAAATTATTTGTGAAAAAATTTGAAGAAGAAACAAACATGAGATGCCAGCTGCTGATCGATCATTCTTCTTCCATGCTTTTTCCTGCTTACCAAAACAAAAATGAATTATCAAAACTTGATTTTTCTCTACAGGCAGCAGCATCCTTATTATTTTTACTGAAAAAACAACGCGATGCCGTTGGTTTAACCACGTTTTCTGATCAAATTGATATTCACACCCCTGTGAAATCAAATCCTACGCACAATAAACTGCTTTTTACTTATCTTGAAAAAATGCTAACAGGTGCAGAGGAACAATTGAATCAAAAATCTGATCCGGCAAAAGTTTTACACGAAATTGCTGATAAAATTCACCGGCGGTCCCTGGTGGTTCTTTTTAGTGACATGATGGCTACCCAAAATGATCCCAATGCTCTTTTCAGTGCCTTGCAACATCTTAAACACAATAAACATGAAGTCATTCTTTTCCATGTTTATAATAAAGACCTTGAACTGAATTTTGACTATAAAAACCGTCCTTACAGGTTTGTTGATATGGAAACAGGAAAGGAACTCAGAGCAAATCCTGCTGAATTGAAAGAAAAATATCATGCATCCGTCAGGAAATTCTTTGCCGATCTAAAGCTTAAATGTATGCAATATCAGATTGATTTTGTGCCAGCAAATATACAAGAGGGGTTTGAAAATATTTTATTATCTTTTTTTCGCAAAAGGTCTAAACTTTTCTGAGGTTTAATTGAAAATTATTGATTTGAAATAGTTTGCACAAATTACTAATACTTTTTTTGTGTAATTTTTTGTATTTTCGGACTTTAATATTTTCGTTGAATTCAACATGTTGGGATTATTTTGAAGATTTATTTTTTGATGCTATTTATCAATCATCCTGAAAAGAAAATTATCTGATGTATCTAAGCAATACTACCTTAGTAAAATTTCTGGTCTCTTTTGTTTTCATTCTTTTTTTTACAGGTATCACAAGCTTATATGGCAGCGATTTTATATCCCAACTTCGAACCAACTCATCAGAATTTGAAAAGTCATTATTACTGGATTCTAAAAATATTCATTATTCTGAAAATACAAAAATTTTCATGAACGGACTTCTTATTATAAATCAAACTCTACCAAACACAGGTTTAAACAGCAATATTATCATTATTGTAATGATTTTGTTGTTACTTATCCTTTCCATCTCTTTCTCGGTTTTTATCTTTTACCGGCTAAAGGAAAAACGCAATCATATCCAGCATTTGAAAAATGTAATTCGGGAAAAGAACAATACGGAAAAAGCTTTGCGACAAAGTGAAGAAAATTATCAAACCCTGATTAAAACCCTCAATGAAGGTTTGATCGCATTAGACCACAACTTTAAAATTGAGTTTATCAATGCCAAAGCATCTAAAATTCTTGGCATTGAAGACCGCAGTTCACTGATAGGTGAAAACCTGGACAGATTTTTACTAACCTATGAAGACCAGAAACTCTTTAAAGATAAAATGGAACTTCAAAAATTAGGTATTTCAGATCATTACGAGGTAAAAATGAAGAATATTGCGGGCGATATGCTCTGGGTAAGTCTTAGCTCGGCACCAATATTAGACGAAAATCTGCGAACCAAAGGTTCGGTAACCCTCATAACCGATGTTACCGACCGGAAAAAGTCGGAAGAATCCTATAACGAACTTACTTCCAATCTCAACCAAAAAATTAAACAAATCAATTGCCTGTATGATATTTCTGATATTTCAGGGGTTCCTGGTATTTCTTTTGAAGATATCATACGCAAATCACTTGAGATTATTCCTGTAGGATTAAAATATTCGCACGACATTGGCGTACAAATCATTTTTGATGATAAAGTTTACCAGTCAAAAAATTATAAAGATACACCCTGGTCATATGTGGTCCCCATTAAAGTACAAAAGAAAAAATTAGGACAACTCAAAGTGGTTTATCTGGAAGAAAAACCTAAAATAAACAAGGATCCATTCCATTTTAATGAAAAAATCTTGCTGAAAAATATCTCGGAAAAGTTTGGACAGATCATTGAATCCAAAAAACTTGAAAAGGTTTTACGCGAAAACCAAGAGAAACTGCAGGAGATACAAAGAATTGCAAAAATTGGATATTGGGAAAAAGACCTTAACCAGGATAAAATTTTCTTTTCTGAAACATTCTTTGACATTGTCGATATTTCTCCTGAAAAAAGAAAGTTTTTTGATTATGACAAATTTATTGAGATCATTCATCCCGACGATAAGCAAAACTTCCTTTCTTATTTTAAAGAAAAAAGTAAAAATAAAAACATTGATAAACAAGCATTTACATTTAGGATCATTACCAACAAAGGGCATATAAAAAATATTTATTCAAACAAAAAAATTATCAATGATGAAAAAAGTGATCTGAAAACAATGGTATTTATCATTCAGGATATTACAGATCAGAAAATCCATCAGGAGATGCGATATAACGCTGAAGTTGCCCTGAAAACCTCTGAAGCAAAGCAACATGTGCTTGCCAACATGAGCTATGAAATGAGAACACCCATCAATGGTATCATGGGTATGGTCGATTTTCTCATCAAAACAAAACTGGACCATGAACAAATGGAACTTTCCAAAACCATCAAAGAATCCAGTGAAGGTTTGCTCAATATTATCAATAATATCCTCGATCTTTCCATGACCGAAACCGGCAAGCTGCATCTCAACAACAAGAGTTTTAAATTGTCAGGCCTTATAAACAAAACAGAATCATTGTTTTATGCACTTACCCGCCATAAAGACCTCAACCTGACCATTGCACACGACCCCAATATTCCAGATGATATAGTAACCGATAAAGACCGGCTTTTTCAGGTTATTACCAATTTGCTGTCGAATGCCGTTGAAAATAGTGAATCAGGAGAAATTGTCATCAGAACAAAACTTGATCGTATCCACGAAGATCAAATGACAGTGTTGGTTGAAGTTTCGGATAATAGCAAAACCGTTGATTCACGTGTTTTAAAATCTATTTATAAATCTTATGATCTCGGACAAAGCCTTTTTGTGCCTGGAAATGAAGGGATTGATTCTGCCATTGCTATTTCACAGAAACTTGTTGAATTGTTGGGCGGTACCATCGGGTTTCATGCCAATAATAATAATAAAGGGCGAACATTCTATTTTACCTTTTTAGCCAAAGTAATTACTTCTGAGCATTACACCGAAATTGCATCTGCAGAAAAACAGCAGATGGAAGATCTAAAAAATCTGGAAGGAAGTAAGATTTTATATGTGGAGGATAAAGTGGTAAACCAAAAAGTTATCTCGCTTATGCTTAAACACGTAAAATGCAATGTCGATCTGGCAGAAAATGGTAAGCAAGCCATCGAAATGATCATGAAAAACAACTACGATGTAATCCTTCTCGATATGATAATGCCTGTAATGGATGGACTGGAAACAATGAGGGTAATGAAAAGTAAATTTAAAATGCATCCCCCTGTTATTGCACTTAGTGCCAACGTATTGGAAACTGACAAAAAGAAATATTTTTCTTATGGCGTAGCAGATTACATTTCCAAACCAGTGAAATCTGAAGATTTGTATCAAAAATTATTGAAATGGAAAATCAACGTCAACCAGAAAGTGAAAGATACAGTTATCAAACAGTAAACACCATTTTGTTCATAATTTCTGACATTCGCTATCCTAAAAATAAATTATCACTGATTTCAACCACCAAATTATTGATTTTTAAAAATATGATATGATAGATTATAAGTCACCTGAAGAATTGGATAAAATACCCCATATCAACCCTGATACTTTACAAAAACTAAGAAACAGTACGGCAAAAAAACCTGACTTTCTTAAAGAAATTTTTCAAAGTTATATAACAGATACAGAAACTTTACTTAAAGAAATACAAGTTAGTATAGATGATAATGATTTTGATGCATACTATACCGCTGTGCATACCCTGAAAGGTCTGTCGGGAACAATAGGTTGCAGCCGGATTTTCAACCTGCTCAAAATCATGGATAAACTCAACAAAGATCAAAATTTTTCCCAATCAAAACAATGGACAGAAGATTTAAATCAAATGTTTCAGGAACTGAAAACTATCATTATAAACGAAATACTACGTCCGTAATGTTCTTTATTCCATTTTATTCATGTTATGTAATCTCTGATCCTTGAATAAATGCTATCTCTCCATCCCAATGATGTTTTCTGAAAATCTGTTTTGTTGAGTTACCAACATAAACTTTTAGCATTTTTCACCGTAAAATAAAAAGTAATACATTCTCCGGGTTGATTTTAGTTATTGCCCATACAGGAACTGAAAGCACTACTTCATCTAGATAATTCTACTTATGATGGTTTTTAGTTTAACAACAAAATGTGCTTTGTTTCAAAATCATTCAAATAGTCATGAATAAACGGGATTATCTGTCTTATAACATTAAAAATATTGATACTTATGCAAAGGCTTATGATTTGATAGGAATTTCTTATCTGATTATTCAAAAAGATTTCCACCTATTAAAAGTATCAAAGAATATGCAATTCCTGTTTAAGCAAAATGATGGGAAAATGATTGACAATATCTCTCATTATCAATCATTTCACTTGTTCTTAAAAAAAATAAACCATTTTATTAAAACAGGACAGTCTGTGAAGGATGTTTTATGGATCACAGATGAAAAAGGGAAACAAATATCATTTTTTGCAGAAGCTTTTTGGTTAGATGCAGAAAGAGAACATCTGATCATCACCCTTCAGGATAATACACAGAAAAGCCACCTGGAACATCAATTAGAAAAGCTGAAAGAAGCTTATGAATCAATCCTTCTTGATACAAAAAAAGGGCAGCAACACTTTAACAGATTCAAGTCCGCTGTCATGCAAAGTGCTAATACCATCGTTATTACTGATTTAGATGGAAATATTCTTTTTGTTAATCCCAAATTCGAGGAAACCACAGGCTATAAAATTAAAGAAGCTATTGGGAAAAATCCCAGAATAATGAAATCGGGCGATCAATCCGCAGATTATTATCAAAACCTGTGGAAAACCATTAAAGATGGTAAAGTTTGGAAGGGTGATTTTAAAAATAAGAGAAAAGATGGTACTTTCTATTGGGAATCTGCTACCATTACTCCCATTAAAAATAAAAACGGTGAAGTGATAGAGTATTTGGCCATTAAGGAAGATATAACTGAACGTAAACTCATGGAGGAAAAACTTGAAGTTGCTTTTCAGAAAATGGAAGCGGCCAATTTTGAACAAAAAATGCTCAACAAGGATCTGGAAGAAGAGGTAGAAAGAAGAAAAACCGTTGAAAGTCAACTAAACCTGCAAAAAGAGCTTCTGGAAGAACTCAATGAAAATCTCGAAAACCAGGTCAGAATTGAAGTGAAAAGAAACAGAGAAAAGGATGAACTGATGCTTTTGCAATCCAGGCAGGCTGCCATGGGTGAAATGATTGGAAACATTGCACATCAGTGGCGACAACCTCTCAACACAATTGGTCTTATCGTATATGATCTTGCTGATGCATTCAGATTTGGTGAAATATCTGACGATTACCTTCAGAAAAGTGAACAAAAAATCAGATCCGTACTCTCACATATGTCGGATACCATTGATGATTTCAGAAATTTTTTTAAACCCAACAAAGAAAAACAACGCTTTAAACTCGGAGAAGTAATCAATACGTATGTCTCATTCGTTGATACCACGCTAAAAAAAGAAGGTATCAATCTGATTACCGAACTGGAAGAAAATATAGAACTCTATGGATATGCCAACGAATTTGTACAGGTAATTCTTAATATTGTTAATAACGCTAAAGACGCTGTTCTTGAGAGAAAAATTCCCAAACCAACCATCCGAATTTCAGCTCATACCAGGGAAAAAAACATCATGATAACCATTACTGACAATGGAGGTGGAATACCAGTTGAAGTTTTGCATAAAATTTTTGACCCTTATTTTACAACCAAAGAAGAGGGGAAAGGAACTGGCGTAGGGTTGTACATGTCGAAAACTATTATAGAAAAAAATATGGGAGGGGTGTTGAATGCTGAGAATGTAAGAACTGGCGCAAGATTCACCATTATACTTCCGGTAAATGATGGTGATATTTTGAATGATGAAGTAAAATAACTTTTTTCAAAAAACATGTAATGGTCATTCATGTTTTTTGAATCTGTTAATGACCTGATGCTACTAAAAAGCAATAGCAAGACGCAATATTGAGTCTGCTCCGAAAAGTCATTTTTTATTCATTAGTGAAAATATTAAATTTTTATTAGCTAGGTAATCAAGGATATAAATTAGTGTTCATTTGTGTAATTTATGAATTATAAACTTTTCAGAGTATACCTCAGTATTTGTCTTTTAAAATACTTTAAAAAATAACTTTCTCACAGGCAACAAGATAGAAAAACAGCAGTTATCCTGGCTAAAAAAAATCATCTTTCCCCCCGGGGAAAAGATGATTTTTTGTGGAGAGATTTTGTTTAATCGAAAGTAGGTTTTACCAGTTGGTTTTAGTAAGAAATATCTACAATTTGACCCGTAGCATACTTGCCGGCATCAAGATTTTCTTTGATTTTGGTAAATGCATCGAGAGTATATTCTACATCTTCAAGGGTATGCACGGCAGTAGGTATAATGCGTATTATGATTACCCCTTTAGGAACAACGGGATAACCCACAACAGAACAGAAAATATTGAAATTCTCGCGCAGATCGTATGCAAGATTGGTACCTTCGCTGGCTTGCCCTGATAAGAATACCGGTGTTACAGGAGATTCTGTATTGCCCAGATTAAATCCTCTTTCTCTGAGACCTTTTTGCAGTGCATTGGTGATCTTCCATAAGTTTTCTTTCAATTGCGGATGTTTGCGTATCATATCCAGCCTTTTCAGCGCACCTATCACCAAAGGCATAGGTAATGATTTGGCAAATATCTGACTGCGCATATTGTACATCAAATAATAAATAGCTTCTTTTTTAGATGCTACAAAAGCACCAATCGATGCCATAGCTTTGGCAAAGGTACCAAAGTATACATCAATTTCATCCATAACACCCAGATGTTCTCCCACACCAGCACCGGTTTTGCCCATGGTGCCAAATCCATGTGCATCGTCTACCAAAAGACGGAAATTATAGGTCTTTTTCAGTGCTGCTATCTCATCAAGTTTGCCCAGATCGCCCGACATGCCAAAAACACCTTCTGTGATTACAAGAATGCCACCACCGGTTTCTTCTGCAATTTTAGTTGCACGCTCCAATTGTTTTTTGAGATTCTCTATGTTGTTATGCGGAAAAACAAATCTTTTTCCCATATGCAATCTAACGCCATCAACAATACAGGCATGTGATTCCGAATCGTATACAATCACATCTTTCCTGTTTACCAGAGATTCAATAGTTGACACCATTCCCTGATAACCATAATTCAACAAATAAGCAGATTCTTTTCCTACAAATTGTGCCAGTTCACGTTCAAGCTTTTCATGCATATCGGTTTGCCCCGACATCATTCTTGCACCCATAGGTGTAGCCAAACCATATTTTGCAGCGGCTTCTGCATCAGCTTTTCTTACCTCAGGATGATTAGCTAATCCCAAATAATTATTTAAACTCCACACTAATTTCTCTTTTGACCTGAACTTCATTCGGTTAGAGATTTCGCCTTCGAGCTTAGGAAACGCAAAATAGCCATGTATTCTATCGGCATACTGACCCAGCGGTCCCATATCCTCTGTCATTTTATTAAATATGTCCATTGATGTTTTAACTTTTTAAATGTAAAATAACATGCAAAACTATCACTTTATTATTGGATTTGCAAAAATATCTAAAGAACTAATAGCATTAACTATGCTTAATAAATACTATTATTGCATGAGTTCGTGAAAGAACAAGACAGGATCAGGACAATTCTCTGCATAAAAGTTTTTTTCTTTTTCACTGGAAACACCAGGATAATCTCCTTTATAAACATCCATATCCTTTATGATCTGAAAGTGCAGGTGGGCAGGATAATCACCATTTTCAGGAAAATCACCCAAAAAACAGAATTTACTGCCTGCGGAAAATATTTTTCCTTCATAAAGTCCATCCAAAGATTGTACAGATAAATGTCCGTATAAAGTATGAAATACTTGTCCTTTAATTTCATGCTTTAATATGATCGTTGGCCCATAATCACCATAATTGTTGTTGTTCTGAAAACTATGTACAGTAGCATCTAAGGGACAATAAACAGCCTGCCCGGCTTCTTTCCATATATCCACTCCCAGATGAAACCGCCGGATATCATCACCTTTTCTGCCAAAAAGAGGACTTCTGCGATAAATTTCACGCTCTTCCAGGTACCCACCATAACCATAAAGCTTACCAGCGGATTTAATCTTTTGAAATATATAGTGGTCAAAACTTTTTACATCTTTAAAATCAAGTTCTTTCATATCCGGGTTTTGGATGCTTAAATCAAGATGAAAGGTATTTCCGGCGGTCAGTTTAGGTTGAAAGAGTGGATGGAGGTATTTTTGATATTCCATTATGCTCTTAAAAAGAGAATTAGATGTGCCGGGCATAAACAAATGGTTTTGAACTTTCAGCAGCGAATGTCTGCCTGGCAATGGCAGAAACTGAAATGATAAGAAATAAAACAATAAAATAACTTTTTTCTGTGCTGATTAAGGCTACAAAACTATTGATTTTTCTGATTATGACCGAATTTTTAACACCTGAACTGTCAAAGAAATTTTTCTTGAAAGATTTTTTCTAAAGCAAATAATTCATCCCTTAAACGGGCAGCTTCTGTAAAATCAAGGTTCTTAGCCGCTTTCTCCATCTCTTTGCGGGTTTTGTTCATTGCTTTCTGAATCTGTTCCTTGCTCATATACTGAACAACCGGATCTGCTGCAATGTCTACATTATCCTTTTCAATATAAGCATTGGTGGCTTTGGCACGGGTGTCTGCCACGGAGGTTTGTCCATGGATGGATTCTACTGATCTTCTGATTTGTTCGGGCGTTATGTTATTCTGTTCGTTGTAGTGCAACTGTTTTTCTCTTTTTCTGTCTGTTTCTTCTATGGTTTTTTGCATCGAATCAGTGATTTTATCAGCATACATTATCACCCTGCTATTGATATTTCGTGCGGCACGCCCTGCAGTTTGCGTAAGTGATCGCTCTGACCGCAGAAACCCTTCTTTGTCGGCATCCAGAATAGCTACAAGAGAAACTTCCGGCAAATCAAGTCCCTCACGCAAAAGATTCACACCTATCAACACATCAAATATACCCAATCGTAAATCTCTGAGAATCTCTACCCGCTCTACTGTATCTACATCTGAATGTATATACCGGCATTTTACCCCTGCATTATCAAGGTATTTACTTAATTCTTCCGCCATTCTTTTGGTAAGGGTAGTTACCAGGATTCTCTCGTCTTTTTCGCTTCTGAGGTTGATCTCATTGAGAAGATCATCAATCTGGTTCAAACTGGGGCGCACATCAATAATGGGCTCCAAAAGTCCGGTAGGCCTTATAACCTGCTCAACTACAATTCCTTCACTTTTTTTAAGTTCATAATCTGCTGGTGTGGCACTTACGTAAATGACCTGGTTTGTCAGGTTTTCGAACTCATCAAATTTTAAAGGGCGGTTATCGAGGGCAGCAGGCAAACGAAACCCGTATTCAACAAGTGTTTGCTTTCTGCTTCTGTCTCCTCCATACATGGCATGTATCTGTGGAATCGTTACATGACTTTCATCTATAACCATCAAAAAATCATCAGGAAAAAAATCCAGAAGACAAAACGGGCGACTGCCCGGTCGCCGCCCATCGAAATACCTGGAATAATTTTCTATCCCGGAGCAGTATCCTAACTCGCGCATCATCTCAAGATCATAGTTTACACGGTCTTCAAGACGCTGTGCTTCAAGCGGGCGTCCTATCTCCTGAAAATACTCCACCTGCTTTATCATATCATCCTGAATCTGATGAATAGCATTAGCCATACGGTCTTTGGAGGTAACAAAAATGTTGGCCGGATAAATGGAAATTTCATCGAATGAACCATAAGTATGACCTGTAAGAGGATCGAAACTTTCCAACGACTCTATCTCATCACCCCAAAACAGAATCTTAAATGCATGATCTGCATAAGCCGGAAAAACATCTACGGTATCTCCTTTTACCCTGAATGTACCCCGGGTAAAATCTGCCTGTGTTCTGCTGTATAAACTTCCCACCAGACGATGGAGAAGCTTATTTCTGCTTACAATGTCTCCCCTGCTGATCCGGATGATGTTTTCATTGAAATCATCGGGATTTCCTATTCCATAGATACAAGATACTGAACTTACAACCAATACATCTCTGCGACCCGAAAGCAGCGCGCTGGAAGCACTCAAACGCAGTTTTTCTATTTCATCATTAATAGAAAGATCTTTTTCAATATAAGTATTGGTTGTGGGAATAAATGCCTCTGGCTGATAATAGTCGTAGTAAGAAACAAAATATTCCACTGCATTGTCGGGAAAAAACTGTTTGAATTCTCCATAAAGCTGAGCAGCCAATGTTTTATTATGGCTGAGTACCAAAGTTGGACGTTGTACTTTTTCTACAACATTGGCAATGGTAAATGTTTTACCCGAACCCGTTACACCGAGCAAAGTCTGATGAGGCAAACCTGATTCAATGCCTTCTGCCAGCTGCCTGATAGCATCGGGTTGATCGCCTGTGGGTTGAAAGTCAGATTTGATTGTAAAAGGCATATAAAAGATTTGGTATTGTTTTTTGGGGAATTACTTCTTGAAATTCATTGCGTACCCCTTATAAACAAATCAGTTTTAGCAACTGCAAAAACAATAAATTACAGGAAAAATCTTTTCCCTGCAAAGATAAAACTCTTAATTGAGTATGTAACGTAGCGTTAAACCTCCAGACATCCAATAACCTGTATGCCCAATCAGGTTAAAAGCGGGTGTAATATCAATACCAACCGTGAAAGGTATTTCTTCTATTTTATATTCCAGACCTAAAACACCATTTATACCTAATATACTTACATTGCCAGTTTCATCATTATCCCATGGTGTGTAACGTCTTTGGTAAAAACCCAGATGCACACCACCACCATAATACCAGTTTAGTCCTGGCGCATCAAAAGCATTAGCATGCCTTTGAAATATACCTGAAATCAATAATCCATTGTAATGTAATGCACCTACTACTTCAATTGCATCTTCGTTATCGATAAAAAACTTACCCGATACACCACTTAAAAACCCTCCCCGCACACCAATACTTGTCGAATAATCTTGTGCAGAAAGAGGCATTGCAACAAACAAAAGTAGAATCGCTAAAACAAATCTTAGTTTCTTCATAGATTAAAAATTGTAAGTTAGATTTTGTATGGTTTTAATGAATTGAAATAATCTGTTTAACAGAATAACCAAACGCAGGTCAATAAGTTTTTATTTTGTAAGAGATCAGATAACTATTTTTTATAATTCAACCAGGTATAAACAGGAAAATGATCGGAATACTTTTGTTTGCCTGTTTGAAAATTGTAAGCTTTAAAGTGTTCTGAATGGAAAATATAATCAATGCGAAAACCCGGAATGGTTCCAATATAGGTTTGCCCGGTGCCTCTTCCTGACCAAAAAGCATCCTGAAGATGACGGGAAATAGTGCGGTATACATAAGATGATGGGGTGTCGTTAAAATCACCCAAAAGGATAACAGGATAAGGACATTCTTCTATATGCGATGCGATTATATCTGCTTGTATTCCCCGGTTCCGGTATCCTTCTCTGAGTCTTCCCAGTATACGTTTGCCAGATTGCTTCAGGTAATCTCCTTGTTTCAAACTTTCAAAATTTGTAATACTTTCCATGAAAATATAATCTTCTGCACTTAAACCAATCGACTCCAGGTGAATATTATATACCCTTATGGTATCTTCTTCAATCAACAAATCAGTATAAATACATAAATTACCCATTTGCGTTGGCATATCTATTCTTCCTTCTTTTATAATAGTATAAACCGAAAAGGTGGCAAGACCAAAAAAGTTTACATCGCGAGACGATTGTGTAAAACCAGTATGTACATTTCGGGCACTGATCAGATTTGGCAACGTATCGAGGGTTTTAAACTTTCCGCTCTTGTCGTAAACAAATTCCTGCAAACCAAGAATGTCAAAGTCTTGTTGCTCCATAAAACGAAAAATATTGTTCCTGTTCTCAAAATTCAAACTCCACCCCGGACCATAGTTATACAAATCAAAAACCCTGACATTGTAAGACAAAATTTTTAGGTTTATCCCTTCTTCGGGCAATACTTCAGACGTATTATTCCATTGAACAAAACTTTGCAAATGCCTGTAACCAATTGCAATACTGATCAGTGAAATCAAAAAGAAATATTTGAATCTGATCATCCAGTAAACCATGAAAAGAAAATTTACCAATATAGCAAAAGGATAAAACAAAGCCGGTATGCCTAAAATCCATATTTTCGAGGGATTGATATTAGAGGATATCAAAATTCCCACCAAACCCAATGCAAACAAAATATTTATGAATACCAAAACCCTTCGCAGGAAAGGAATTCTTTTCTTCTTTTTCTTCTTCTTCACATTTATACTATTATCGGTTTTTTGTCGATAAGATTAACTATTTATTCTGTCAAATGACAACTGATTCTATTGTAAAAACAAGTGGTAAAGATAAAAGTTAATTCCCAAAATAAAACATCTTCCAATCTTTAACGCTAAAAAATTGCTTATCCTTCTGTCTCATTTCTCAAATCAATTCGATATCTTCTATGCACAAAACCAGCAGATGCCCAATTTTAATTGCTGAATCTGAAATCGTTACTGACCTTCTCAACCAGGCATCAACTATCCCTAAAAACCTTTCCTGAAAAAACTACGATCGAGTGTAGTTTTATAGTTGTTTTTTGGTTTTGTTTATCGCAATGATTTTAGTATTTTGCAACTCTTAAAAATCCTATTTATGAGATTATTGAATCCCGAAAAAAACAAAGAACTAATATCTTTGAGAAAATGGTTGCACCAGAATCCAGAACTATCTGGAAATGAAAAATATACTTCAGAAAAGTTGATTGGCGCAATTGAAAAAACAAACCCCGATAAAATCATTAAAAACATAGGTGGTTTTGGTTTTGCAGCTGTGTATGTTTTTCAGGAAAGTGGACCCGCTGTTTTGGTTCGTGCCGATATGGACGCATTACCCATCCAGGAAGTAAACACTTTTCAACACAGATCGGAAAAACCCGGAGTGGCACATAAGTGTGGACACGACGGACACAGCACTATTCTGGCAGGATTAGGGAGTGTGCTCAGTAAAAAAACGCTCAAAACCGGCCGGGTGATTCTGTTGTTTCAACCAGAGGAAGAAACTGGCAAAGGGGCAGCAAAAGTACTCACTGATGAAGCATTTAAAATGATTATACCCGACTATTCGGTGGCTTTGCATAATTTACCCGGTTATGAAAAAAACAGCGTAATTGTGGGTAAAGGTTCTTTTGCAGCTGCTTCTACTGGAATGATCATCAAAATGAAAGGATTATCATCCCATGCCGCACATCCCGAACAAGGTAACAGCCCTGTAAAAATGCTTTCTGAAGCCATGCAAATTTTGCCTGATCTTCCAAAGAAAAAAAATAATCTTTTTCAGGATTTTGCTTTGCTCACCATCATTCATGCCCGGCTGGGGGAAATGGCATTCGGCACCAATCCGGGTGAGGCTGTACTAATGGCAACTTTAAGAACTTTTTTAGATAAAGACTTGCAAACCCTCAAAAAAGAAGCTGAAAAATCCTGTGAGATTTTAGCAGAACAACATCGGCTGAAAATTGAAATATCTTACACAGAAGAATTCCCTGCCACTATGAATGATCCTTTGGTGGTGGATACGCTAAAGATTGTTTGTGAAGAACTGGGGAAAAAATGTATGGAAATAAAAGAACCTTTCCGGTGGTCTGAAGACTTCGGGCACTTTACGGCAAGGTTTCCATCGGTGTTATTTGGCCTGGGAAGCGGAAAAGATAGTCCGGGACTTCATAACAATGATTATGATTTTCCTGATGAGATCATACCAGGTGCTATTGAATTATTTTATGAGTTGATCAAAAAGTTAATCGAAATAAAAAAACATTAATTACCTATGTTTCAAACCTCCTATATAGAGATAAGCAAATCAGCGTATAAAAAAAATATCAGGTATTTGAAAAAACTCATTGGAAATCAGGCAGTAATCTCTTCTGTTGTAAAGGGAAATGCCTATGGACATGGGATAAAAAATATTGTACCGCTTGCCGAAGAATGTGGTATTCATCATTTTAGTGTTTTTTCTGCTTATGAAGCACTGCAGGTTTGCAAATCAAAATCAATGCACTCAACCATAATGATTATGGGGTTGATTGACGATGAAGAGATTGAGTGGGCCATTAAAAATGATGTGGAATTTTTTGTCTTCGACCCTGAAAGATTATCAAAAACATTTGAAATTGCAAGAAAGATCAGAAAACGTGCCCGGCTGCATATTGAAGTAGAAACGGGGTTTCATAGAACGGGGTTTAATTATGAATACATTCCGCAGCTTTTAGAGGATTTGAAGAAAAACCAGGATCATTATTATTTTGAAGGTTTGTGCACCCATTATGCGGGTGCCGAAAGTATTACCAATTACTTAAGAATCAGAAACCAGATTTCTTTATACAGAAAATTTTACCGTACGTTTCATAAAAACGGCCTTTTGCCTTGTAAACAACATACCGCATGCTCGGCTGCGGTGTTCAACTACCCAACAACAATAATGGATATGGTACGCATCGGAATTGCTCAGTATGGTTTTTGGCCCAGTCCGGAAACCAAAATGTTCCGGTTTAAAAATGCACCCAACGAAAGAAACTCCCTTACAAGACTCATATCCTGGAAATCGAGGGTTATGGTAGTGAAAACTGTTGAACCAGGCGAGTATATCGGTTATGGAACCTCTTTTTTAGCCAACAAAAAAACCAAAATTGCTATTGTTCCTATTGGATATTCCAATGGATATCCCAGGATGTTATCCAATTCAGGACGTGTAATTATCAGAGGAAAAAGAGTGTCGGTAATAGGCACCATTACGATGAATACCATGACTGTAAATGTTTCTGATGTGCCCTCAGTAGAAAAAGGTGACGAGGTAGTGATCATTGGAAAACAAAAAAGAATAGATATTAGTGTTGCTTCTTTTTCAGAAATGAGCAACCAGATCAACTACCAAACACTAACAAGAATACCCAACGACATTCCGCGCTATGTGGTGGACTGAAAATTCCTGTTCTCTTCAAAAAAGTTTTCTGCTTGTAAAAAAAGGGAAAAAACAACTTTGGTAAAGATGATCCAAATGCTTTTGTATTTGTTTGAAAAGCAAAGAGATAGTAGTATTATTTTGTAATATTTTAAAATTAATAAAACCAATGAAGCGAAGTTTTGCGAGCGATAACAATGCAGGAGTACATCCTGTTGTAATGGATGCTATTGTTGATGCCAATAAAGAAGATTTTGTATCCTATGGCGATGATCCGCACACCGAAAAAATGAAAGCTTATTTCGATAAACAGTTTGGCAAAAAGGTGGATACTTTTCTGGTGTGTACCGGCACAGGAGCCAATGTTTCTTCTATTTCGCATTTAATCAGACCCTGGCAAACAATTCTTTGTGCTGAAACAGCACATTTAAACCACGACGAATGTGCTGCTCCTGAGAAATATATGGGTAGTAAACTCGCCACAGTACCTTCTGATAATGGAAAAGTAACTCCTGAGCAGTTTGAAGGTTTTCTTTATTCTGTGGGATTTGAGCATCACGCCCAACCAGGAATCATTTCCATAACACAAGCAACCGAAATGGGTTGCGTGTATACCCCTGAAGAAATAAACAAAATCAGACAATTCGCAACCAAAAACAATTTATTACTTCATGTTGATGGTGCCAGAATTGCCAATTCCTTAGTAAAATCAGGTGTTTCCTTAAAAGAAATGATCACTGATACGGGCGTGGATGTAATTTCATTTGGCGGTACCAAAAATGGGTTAATGATGGGAGAAGCGGTAGTTTTTCTTCGGCCTGGGCTGTCTGATGGGTTTCAGTATGTAAGAAAGCAATCTATGCAACTGTCCTCGAAAATGCGTTTCATGGCTGCACAGTTTGTGGCCTGGTTTGAAGAGGATTTGTGGCTGAAACTGGCAGCGCATGCAAATAAAATGGCTGATTTATTGGCTCAAAAAGTAGAAAGTATTCCCGAAATTCATCTGACTGCACCGGTAGAGACCAATGCCGTTTTTGCTACCATTCCCAAACAAATCATTGAACCCCTGCAGCAGAAATATTTCTTCTACATCTGGAATGAAATGAAAAATGAAGTCAGATGGATGACACATTTCAATACTTCTGAAGAGGATCTTGATGCTTTTGTAAAGGAGATTAAAAAACTATTGCAACAAAAATGAAACGGTTAGGATATTTAAAATAAACTTTTAATATTTCTGTATAAATAGGTACGATAAAGCTTTCTCCCTGTAAGATTTATATATGAGTCCACTCCGAAAACTTGTTTTAGGCAAATCTGTGTTCATTTTCTTTTTTTAAACACATTGATTGTCAGGATTTAGCATCAGTGTAAATCTGTGTAATCTGTGGATAATTTACTTTTCAGAGTGGACTCATACATTAAATCGAATATTAAGGATATCTCCGTCTTGTACTATATAGTTTTTCCCTTCAATATAAAATTTCCCAGCATTTTTGCATGCATTTTCAGAACCCAGTGAAACAAAATCCTCATATTTCATTACCTCTGCCCTGATGAATCCCCTTTCCAGGTCGCTGTGAATAACACCAGCTGCCTGCGGAGCGCTCATACCATCTCTGATTGTCCATGCATGTGCTTCTTTGGGTCCTACAGTAAAAAATGTTTTCAGATTGAGCAAGTCGTAAGCGGCTCTGATCAGTTTGTTCACGCCAGGTTCCTGCAGTCCAAGGTCCTTTAAAAATTCTTCTCTGTCCTGCTGATCCTCCAGTTCTGAGATTTCTGCTTCCGCCTGTGCAGCGATGATGAGAAATCCAGCATCTTCCTTTTTCACAATTTTCCTAAGTTCATCTACATGCTTATTACCACTTGCTGCAGAAGATTCATCCACATTGCAGACATAAAGCACAGGTTTGTCGGTTAGTAAAAAACAATCGTCAATATACTTTTTCCCTTTTTCATCCAAGGCATAGGTGCGAGCACTTTCACCTCCCTCCATATAATCCTTGAGACCAGAAATAACTTCAATACCTGTTTTGGCATCTTTATCACCACTTTTAGCAATCTTCTCCAATCTTTGTATTTTCTTTTCGAGTGTTTCCAGGTCTCTGCTGATCAGTTCCAGGTCAATGATCTCTTTATCCCTTACCGGATTTACGCTACCTTCAAGGTGAGGAACCGTATCGTCGTCAAAACAGCGAAGAACATGTAAAATAGCATCCGTTTGGCGTATGTCTGCCAGAAACTGATTCCCGCCTTTTATTTGTCCACCCCCTTTAATGAGACCCGGAATATCTGTGATTTCTACAGTGGTAGGAACCATTTTTGCAGAGTTGGCCAATTCATAAAGTTTACGCAAGCGGGGGTCAGGAACTTCAATTTGCCCCAGATTGGTTGCTTTCGGACTGCCAGCCCCCACTTTGCTTTTAGACAAACAATTGAATACGGTTGTTTTGCCCGTACCCGCCATTCCTACAATACCACACTTTAATGCCATAATTGATTCTGTTTTTTTAAGGGTGCAAAAGTACGAATTATTTCAGGCATAAAAGAGGGTAAAATGATATTTATTTTATCTGTTTATAATTTGATTAATTCGGTCAGTTCGCAAACAAATAATCTCGTCCAAGGATCAGATATGGTTTAGATTGCAAGGATTTGCGCAGATTTTTCTTATCAGCGATAATCTGCAAAATCAACTAAACCTGTGTTTTAACACTAATATTGGTAAATTAAGGGCAGATAAAATGACCGAAGATGGTTAAGAGCGTGGGAAAGTTTACATAATCTTTGCAGATCAATATATTTCCACCAATAAATTATAACTGTCAAGATTGCCTTTCTGGTCAAAAAACTCACTTTTCACATTTCCAACGTCCGGAGCATAATATTCAGAAACTTTGGTTACCACATTTCTCGAGATTCCCATCGCTTTGGTATCCATATGGTTTTCGTAAGTCAGTTTTATGCAATCGAATGTTCCGGCGGGGGTGGTAATGGTTTCTCTTGCCTCCACCACCCTGTTTTTCATGGAAATAACCATTTCACTGATGGTCATACCACCGGTACTAACTGTAATTTCCATTTCGGCATCAGGCAACTTATCACCAACTTTAGGGTTTTCAGGAATCACAATATCCATGGATGATATGCTTACTTCCATGTCAGAAAATCCTTCCATCATGGCAGGATTGATGAGTGACTGCATATCGATAAGGAGTTCGTTTCCGGTGCAAATAATACCATATTCGCCTTCAAACAACAACTTATCTTTTTTATCGTAGGATTTGGCCGCCATAATTGCTTCAGTACCATTGGTAACTTTTCCAACGGCGACAATTTCAATATCGTTTTTACTCTGAAATTTATCTTTTTTATTGTAATTTTCATACTGAAAACCTTTTCCCTCTTCCAAAGGGATGTAAAAACTACAGTCTTGAGCAGAAACAGTTAGAGCAAAAAATAATACCAGGTTGATCAGAAAAAATTTTCTCATGAATTGTCGGTTTAGATTTGTAATTTTGTTGTCTTTTATGAAATTACTAATTATACTCCAGATAAATAATTTTAGTCTTCAAATTTTAAATTATTTTTGATAAACACACCTTTATGATTGTTCAGAAAGAAATACAGTTACCTTCATTGAAAAGAGGATATCATATTATAACACGCTACGTTACAGAAGCATTTGATGAACTACCAGACAAAGGTTTGCTGAATGTTTTTTTGCATCACACATCAGCAGGTCTTATGATTAATGAAAATGCAGATCCATCGGTACGCACAGATCTGGAAAGCATTTTTAACCATATAGTTCCAGAAAACCTTCCTTTTCTTGAGCACACCCTCGAAGGGCCAGATGATATGCCTTCTCATATAAAGTCTGCCATTACAGGTGTTTCTCTCACTATACCTATTTCCAAGGGGAGGTTGAAACTGGGAACCTGGCAGGGTGTTTTTTTGTGTGAGTTCAGAAATCATGGAGGAAGAAGAAATCTGACCCTTACCGTTTATTCCTGATCTTGAAAACACCTCCGGTGTTAAAAGAAAAAATGTTTTGTAAATACCTCTGATCAAGAAAGGTTTTTTCGTTTTTTTATTGATGAGAAAATTTTACGAAAGTTCTTGTCTTGCTTTTCTTTTGGCATATTCAGAGGGAGTTACACCATGATATTTAGAGAAACATTTACTGAAATATTGTGGGTCGCTGAAACCCACTTCATAAGTAACCTCAGATACGGTAAGTTCATTGGTAGACAATAATTGTGCTGCTCTTTTCAACCTTGTGTTTCTGACAAATTCATTGACAGACTGCCCGGTGAGTGCTTCGAACTTTCTGTATAAAACAGATCTGCTCATATTCATTTCTGCTACAAAATTGCTTACTCTGAATTCTGAATTACCAATATTTTTCTCTACAACCTCCATGGCTTTTTTCAAAAACAACTCATCGGCAGAAGTTACTGATACCTCTCCGGGTTCCAGTAGTTCTTCTTTCTTAAATTTATCGCGCAGATTTTGTCTGATCTCCAGAATGTTTTTAATTCTTGAATGCAGCACTTTGGGGTTAAAAGGTTTTGGTATATAATCATCGGCACCCGCATCAAAACCTTCTATGGTGTAATCATCAGATATTTTTGCTGTAAGCAATACAACCGGCACATGGCTTGTATTGACATCTTCCTTGAGTTTTTTACACAGTTGAAGACCATCCATTTCGGGCATCATCACATCACTTACTATGATGTCAGGCATGATTGATTTGGCAGCTTTCAGACCATGCAATCCATTTTCAGCTTCATGTATTACATATTTGTCTTCCAAAGAACTTCTTATGTAAGAGCGCATGTCGGGGTTATCGTCAATGAACAACAGAATGGGTTTTTCTCCCGGGTTTTTGATGCAACTGCTTGGTTCAGCATGTTGATTGAGTTCGGCATGAGGGATACCAAATATTCCGGGCGTGTATTGATATACATAGTCATCGGATGTTTGTTCTACGATGATGTTTTGTTCCAGGTGTTCTTTGCCTAATGGGAGCAAGATTCTGAAGACAGTGCCTTTACCGGCTTTACTAGAAACTTTTATTTCACCTTTATGGAAATCGACAAGTTCTTTACTTAGCGCCAGTCCTATGCCAGTGCCCAGAATGCTATGTGAGCGGGGAGTATTATTTTTGTTTTTCACCTGGTAAAAACGGTCAAAAATTTTGGGCAGGTCTTCTTCAGATATACCAATGCCATTATCAGAAATGATAATCTCCATTGTTTCTTTCTCTTCAATGTTTGCTATTTTAGCAAATGGTCGTTTTTTTTGCTTTTTACCAGGTTTGTGAATTTTAACATCAATAGTCACTGTACCACAATCCGCTGTAAACTTAAAAGCGTTGGAAAGGATGTTATAAAACACTTTTTCCATTTTTTCTTTGTCGAACCATGTGAATACAGATTCTTTTTCGGTATTGAAATTAAATTGGATATCGTGCAGTCTGGCATGTTCATCAAAAACAGATTTGACATCTTTCAGGAAAGCAACCATATCTGCTTCTACGATCTTAAGTTTCACCTTACCCATTTCAATTTTTCTGAACTCCATCAGTTCATTGATCAAGCGTAGAAGTCTGCCGGCATTTCTTCCCATGATACTCAATTGTTTTTTTATGGAGGGTTCGGCGTTATTATAAGAAGCCATCAATTTATCTAATGGACCCAGAATAAGAGTTAGCGGGGTTCTGAACTCATGAGCAATATTGGTAAAAAACATAAGTTTTTCCTGGTTGATCTCTTCAATTTTTGCTTTCTCAAGGTCTTTGATCATCAGATCGTGTTTGTATTTCTGGCGGTTTACCACAAAACTCATAATAAAATAAAGCAGAGAGGCGCCAAGCAGAAAATAAATCACATAAGCAACCCAGGTTCTCCAAAAGGGTGGCAGGATATTGATCACCACTTCAGCACCTTCTTTATTCCAGTATCCATCATTATTGGCAGCAATTACTTTAAAAGTATATTTCCCGGGATCAATATTGGTATAGGTGGCTATTCGTTGGTTTCCCACATCATTCCAATCGTCGAAACCCTCAAGTTTGTATTTATACCTGTTTTTGGGTGTGGAAATGTAATTAATGGCAGTAAACCTCAAGCTGAACACCGACCCGTAAGGAAGTGAAATTTCTTTGGTTTGGGAAATATGTTTATCCAGTGGCGAATCCTTCTTACCAATTTCAACCGGTTTATTGAAAAGCGAAAAACCGGTCAGGTGAACATCAGGAGGTTTTTGATTAACTTTTATATTCTGCGGATCGAAAACATTGAATCCGTTAACTCCACCAAAATATATTTTTCCACCGGAGCTAAGCAAAGAAGCAGAATAAGCAAACTGGTTACTCTGTAGTCCATCATACGCATCATAGTTGTTGATATCGCCGTTACGGGGATTAAATTTGGCGATACCTTTGTTTGTACTCATCCAGAAGAATCCTTGTTGGTCTTCAATGATCTGGTGTATAGCATCGCTGGGTAATCCATTTTTAGTAGTAAAGTTGACCAATTGATTGTTGCGGGAAGAGTATTTAAAAATACCTGCTCCTTCGGTGGCGATCCATATATTTCCTGAACGGTCTTCATGAAAATCTCTGATGTCATATTCCTGAAGTTGATCGGTGTTGTCAATCATTTCATCCAGAAATGTAAAGGATAGGGTTTCTTTGTCAAGAATTCCTAATCCGTTGCTTCCTACCCAAATATTTCCTTTAGAATCTTCATACAAAGCCAGAATCCTGCCTGGAAACAGATTACCCCTTCTCTCTATTTTGGGAATTTTAATGAAAGCATCCTGCTTTTCATCATAAAAGCTCAACTGGTCAAGTGTACCTACCCAGAGGGTTTTATCTTTATCCAGCAATAATTTCCAAACGTTGTTGCTCCCCAGCGACAAAGAATCATTGGCATCATAATTATATCTTTTAAAACGTCCGGTGCTTAAATCGAACCGATTCAGTCCTCCGGCAAAAGTACCAATCCATAAATATCCCTTATCGTCCTGCGCCATTGATGTAACAACATTACTACTAAGACTGTAAGGGTTTCCGGGTTCATTTTTATAAACCCTGAATGTGTTCTGATCACGGTTAAAAAGGTTTAATCCTCCCCCATCGGTTCCTACCCAAACATTTTTTTTGTGGTCTTCATAAAAAGATAAAACAGATTTATGACTAAGCGATTTTTTTTGCCAGGGTCTTTGAATAAAAAGTTGAAATTCTTTCAGATGTGGATTTAGAATATTAACACCACCGGCAAAAGTACCGATCCATATGATTCCTTCAGCGTCATTATATATTTTGTAAACAGCATTACTCGAAAGACTTCTTGTATCGGCAATATTGTTTTGTACATATTCAATTGAAGAAGTTTTGGTATCCAGGATATTGATGCCTCCTCCATCTGTGGCCAGCCATATCTTTTGTTTCTGATCTATAAAGATGTCATTTACAATATTACTTTTCAATCCCCTGGAATCTCCGCTTCTGTAAAAATGATCTGTAAATGATTTGGTATTTTTGTCGAATAAGTATAATCCAGCACCTTCAGTACAGACCCACAAATTACCTTTTTCATCTTCCACGATTGTTTTAAGTGTTGATTCTCTTAAACCCTTATGGTAAGATGAAGGCGGAAAAGCAAAAAAATCAAAATCATTGCTTTGGCGATTGAGCAAAGTTATACCAGGATCATTTGTGCCTACCCATAGATTTCCTTCTGAATCTTCTAATACAGAAGAAACTGTTCTGTTAGGAAAATTATATCGGGTAAATTTATGATTCTCAACATCTAATTTATTCAGTCCCCCATTTAGAGTACCCAACCATAAATATCCTTTTTTATCTTCATAGATTACCCTTACAGCATTGTTGCTTAACGAGTTGTAATTATCAGGGTCGTGATAGTAACGGGTAAAATTATCAAGGTCTGAATTGTATTTGTTCAATCCTGAACTGGTGCCTATCCATAAAGTTCCTTTTGAATCTTCAAAAAGAGTGTACACTTTGTTGTTAGTCAAACTATTTTTATTCTCTCTGATATGCCGGTAAATGGTAAAATCATAGCCATCATATCTTGCCAGACCATCATTGGTGGCAAACCACAAAAAACCATTGTGATCTCTGAGGATATCATTGATGGTGTTATGCGGAAGTCCATTATCGATGGTCAGATGATCGAATATCCATTCATTGTTCGAGTGGGAAGACAGGGGCAGGAAAAAATGAATGATGACAGCGTAAAAAAAAAGGGCGTGTTTTTTCATTTCTTGAAATGAACAGTTAATAGTTGGTTGTGTTTAGTAGGCTTGATATTAAGGTTGTAGTACACAAATGTATCAATTTTTTGATAAAATAAAAATAACTCTGTCATCCACTTTTTAATTTAGTTTTGCAAAAAAACAATTTACAGAAAGCAAAACATTTAGAATCGATACATTATACATTTTTATCTATGATTTTTAATAGGATCAACTCAACTTACCAATGCAATTAAATTTGTTTCTTCAATGAATTCATTGATATGCTATCATAATTTTATAGTTATGAGAGTTCAATTCATATTTTCGATTCAATAAACTTGAGTTCTTATTTCAAAAAAATATGACAATTCATTATACCTGGACTTCAGATTTTTAGAAAAGAATTATGATCCTACTCTGAAAATTCCACCGACTCTAAAAATTTTATTGTTCGCAGATTACATATATGGACACTAATTTTGATGTTTGATATTCAGACAGCTAAAAAATATTACATGTTCACTTATTTCTTAAATGATTTATCGGAGTAAACGCA